>JBOGOU010000333.1:0-1661 GCA_050748205.1 Pyrinomonadaceae bacterium
GGAAGGCCCAAAGGCAGTAAGAACAAGCCCAAAGCGTTTGCAGTTGATTCCACCCCGGTTGACAGTACTAACATGGTTTCAAATATTAAGTCAGGAACTGCCACAGTCGTAACGAACTCTGCGGAGCTGGGCACCGATGGAACCTATGTGACATCGGACCCTTTCGACCAGAAACTCGCCCATTTCCAGTACGCCACCGACGAACACAGCGGCGACGTTTGGGAGCACGGCGAGGGCATCAATCCCCTCGACTTGCCCAAGACCATCCGCGAGAACTACCCCCACCTCCGCTTCCGCTGGTGCTCCGAGCCGAAGTGGGACAAGAAGGGCAAGAACTACGACGGCTGGCAGCGGTTTACCGACCCCAAGCTGTGTCCCGATGGCGAGCGCCGGGGCCGCGACCTTTTCCTGGCCGCCATGCCGGAAGAGCGCGCCCGCAAGCGCGACCGCTTCGTTCAGCAACGCTCGACCGATATGATTAAGAGCGTGCAGGAACGCAACCTCGACTACATCGCCCAAATCCAGCACGGCGAAAGCCAGGGCATTGCGCCCCTCGACACGCCTGTGCATGGTGTGCAGATTGGACGCCGCCCCGAGTCAAACATCCCCTTCGGCGGAAAGGTGCGCAGGGGCGGGGGTTATAATCGAGGTCTTTCAATGGAGGAAGTCCAAGAAGTCGTCCGCAAGAACCGCGAGAGCGAAGCCAAGCGGAGGAAGTATTACACCTAATGGCCCTCGCCTTAGCAGTCCCCTTCGTGATACGACTGCGCTGCCGTACCTGCACCCGCAGCGTCGATCCGCGAGAGGCGTATCTTGACATCTGCGCCTATTGCTGGCTCCAGCGCAGCCTCAACATGCGCTACGGCTTCAACATCAACGAGTTTAGCAGCCCTGCTGGTCAGTGCTGCTATGAGTGCCACAACCTTCTAGGCGGCATCGGCTACCTGCACTGGGTTGTGGATGCCAAAACTTTTGCGCTCTACTGCATCCCGTGTTCCGACCGCAAGTGGGCCACCGATGGCCAATACAAGGGAACCGAGTTTGCCTACGCGCAGAAAATTCAGTAACCAAGGCTAGCCATGTCCTTTGGTGCATGGACCGCACAACAGCGACAATACCTAAGGGAGAACCATGGCTCCCAAGATGCAACGACAATAGCCAAGGCTATTGGAAGGACTGCTAACGCTGTTAGGCAAAGAGCACACCGCCTCGGTCTTTATAAGACCAAGTGGCAAGCCGTTAGTGCCTGTAACTCATTATCTGAATCCCAGCGCGGGTGGGTTGCAGGAATATTGGATGGCGAAGGACATTTGGGCCGGGATGCTCGATGCAAGAGAATTTATCTTCAGGTTTCCAACACCAGCTTTCCCTTGCTTGAAACCCTGAAATTTTTGTGTGGTGGTGCCATATACCCAACTAAGGTAGAAGGAAATCACAAGCCCTGTTGGGTCTGGCAACTCTCTCGCAAGGCTTCTGTTATCGCAGTACTTAAAACAGTTTACCCGTATCTAGTAGCAAAACGGGACATTGCGCTAGAGCTTCTAAAGTTTTCTGGTGCAATGAAGGAGAACTAAAATTCCGAACGACGACTCACCGCATGGCTTCGTCTATGTGTCGCAACTCGACGGGGGCGACGCCCAAATCCGCGAATACATAAAAGC
>JBOGOU010000334.1:0-8378 GCA_050748205.1 Pyrinomonadaceae bacterium
GTAAGGCGAACCAGCATCAACGACGGTGTGAATCGACTGTAGGGGCGTCCCTCCGTGGGCGCCCCAGCGTTGGATTGCGATCAGGCGGCGGACAGGGAGGTTCGCACTACGATCGTTTATTGGGTCATTGAGTCAAGGATCCATTGGCTACCGCAAATGGTTCTGTGCGTTGCGTCGTCTGGGGTCCCACGTTAACGCCCCGGCGGAAGGTGTTATACTCTCCGGGCTTTGGCAAACAAACTTTAGAACAGAGTGGGAGAAAGAGGGATGAGGTCTCTCAGGTTAGCGTCAATCATCGCAGCAATGTTTTTTTTCGCAATCGCTTGCAACAACACGAATACCGCAACAACGAATCCGAATCAGACGTCGAATTCAGCACCTACAGCTGCAGCGCCAACGGCAACGGTGGATGAATTTGCCGCGGCGCGAAAAAATTTCGAGAAGAATTGCGTCGTTTGCCACGGGGAAAAAGCCGAAGGCGGGCGGGTAGAGGTCGAGGGCAAGAAGCTCAAAGTCCCCAGTTTGAGAGAGGGTCATGCCCTTAGCCACCCGGATGAAAAGTTAGTCAAACAGATCACCGAGGGCGACGATGAGATGCCCGCGTTCAAAGACAAACTCAACCCGCAAGAGATCAGCGAGCTTGTGCGTTTTATTAGGAAAGGGTTCCAGGGGAAGTAAGGCATTCGGTCTTAGGTCTTTGGTCTTGGGGCTTTGAACTTTGTACTTTGTACTTTGATCTTTGTACTCTCCTTTTAGTTGAAAGTTTGAGTCCAAGTTCAAAGTACAAAGACCAAAGACCAAAGACCCAAGACCAGGTCCGAATCGAACGCTTTACGATTCACCATTTACGATTTACCATTTACCCGTTCTTGCACCCGTAGCTCAGTTGGATAGAGCGTCTGACTTCGAATCAGAAGGTCGCAGGTTCGAGCCCTGCCGGGTGCACCATCCCTGATTCCGATAATCCTCAATCTTCTCGGTAGTTTGCAGAGAAACATGAATCCTTCTGACAGCACTTCCGCA
Source organism: Pyrinomonadaceae bacterium (assembly GCA_050748205.1). Lineage (GTDB taxonomy): Bacteria > Acidobacteriota > Blastocatellia > Pyrinomonadales > Pyrinomonadaceae > PSRF01. The sequence continues at coordinate 1,024 of JBOGOU010000334.1, forward strand.
CCTCAGGTGACGAAACTTGCCCTGATCGGTCTTCGTTACGACGAAAACTCTTCCTTCATGAAGGGAGCTGCCGATGCGCCGCCGCAAATCAGAGCGGCTTTCCGCTCAGACGCCTCAAATCTCTGGAGCGAGACGGGGCTGAACCTCGGGGCCGAGGGCGTTTTCTTCGACGCGGGGGATATCGAGCCAATAGCGGGAACTGATATGTTTTCGTTAATTGAAAACTCCATTGGCACGTTGCTCAAGGATGGCCTGTCGCCGATTTCGCTGGGTGGGGATCACTCCGTCACTTATCCGATCATTCGCGCTTTTGCCAAGAAATATCCGGAATTGAGCATACTGCATTTCGATGCTCATCCTGATCTCTACGACGACTTCCAGGGAAATCCTCGCTCTCACGCAAGCCCGTTTGCACGAATCATGGAAGAGGGACTGGTGAAGCAATTAGTCCAGGTTGGGATTCGCACAATCAATGGCCATCAAAGAGAACAAGCTCAGAGATTCGGGGTTAAGATTATTGAGATGTGCGACTGGAGAGACGATCTGACTCTTGGGTTTGAAACTCCCCTGTACATTTCTTTCGACATGGACGCACTTGACCCCGCGTTTGCTCCCGGGGTTTCGCACCGCGAACCCGGAGGCCTCTCGACACGACAGGTGATTGGGGTGGTTCAACGACTGAGAGCAAGAGTAGTAGGCGCAGACATTGTGGAATTCAATCCCCATATGGATCCTGTTCTGATCACGGGAACGGTCTGCGCCAAGCTCTTGAAAGAAATTGCCGCGAAGATGCTGGCACAATAAGCCTACGGAAGGTATGGAGGTCGCCGGAAGAACTTTCCCAGGTAACCGGTCATTTGCCGCGATGAACGGCCATTACTTCTTCTGATGAAATACAAAACACACCGACATAGAATCGCGCTCATATGTTGCTGCGTAGCAACCATAATGTCCGGTCAGGCGGCCTGCATTAAGAGCACTACGCCTTCTGAACCGTTACCAACGGTATCTAGCTCAGATCCGAACAAAGTCGTTGATGAAATCCTTGAGAAATATACAGCGGCGGTTGGGGGCAAAGCCACGATCGAACAGGTTAAGAGCTACGCGGGAAAAGGGACGTTGTCGTCATCGCTCTTCAAGGAAACGGGAACATTTCAGATCTGGGGAAAGCATCCAAACAAGACTCTGAGTGTTATTAGATTCCCGAAAGGGATCGTGATCAAAAAAGGTTTCGACGGAGAAACGCGTTGGGTTCAAACCCCTGGAGGCATCAGGACCGATGAAGGTCCAGGTGAGATGGCGGAGGTGGAACGCGACGCCGACATCTATAGCTCTGGACGGATCAAGAACCTCTATCAAAGCATGCGACTGGAAGCAATTGCCAGGTTGAATGGGCGTGATGTCAAAGTGGTCGAAGGCAAACCGGCAAAGGGCCCTAACGAGAAATTATTCTTTGACTCAGAGAGTGGGCTGCTGTTGCGCTGGGACATGGTGCGCAAAAATCCTCGGCGAGGAAATGTGTTCGTCAAGGTCTCCTTAGATGACTACAAAGATGTCGACGGCATAAAAGTCCCTTTCAACGTTCGTTTCGCCTTCGAGTCGTTCGATCTCTCAATGAAGATAGAAGAGCTAAAGCATAACGTGCCGCTAGAAGATGCTATGTTCCATAAACCGCCCCACTAAGCGCGTCGCCGCCTGGCCGAGGAGTTTCATGAGCTAGCCACCTTAACTTCTTTGGAGTTACGTTTCGCCAGCGGCACGTAATTCCGCGTTCTATAACCAAGATAGATCTGCCGCGGGCGCGCGATTTTTTGATCCGGATCTTCCAGCAGCTCAACCCATTGGGCCAGCCAACCCGACGTACGTGGGATTGCAAATAACACTGGAAACATATCTAACGGGAAGCGCATCGCTTGATAAATAATCCCGGAGTAGAAGTCCACATTGGGATAGAGCCGGCGCTTCACAAAATACTCGTCCTCCAGAGCGATACGCTCGAGCTCCAGGGCAATATCCAGCAGCGGATCCTTACCGGTAACTTCAAAAACTTCATACGCCACTTGTTTGATTATGCGGGCCCGTGGGTCATAGTTCTTGTAGACGCGATGGCCAAAGCCCATCAAGCGAAACTCCCCTGCTTTCACGCGCTTAACGTATTCCGGAACTTTGTCCAAAGATCCGATCTCTTTCAGCATCCGCAGCACCATTTCATTCGCGCCGCCATGCAAGGGCCCGTAGAGCGCGGCCGCGGCGCCTCCCATTGCCGAAAAAGGATCGGTGTGCGCGCTGCCAATGCTGCGCATCGCGTTTGTACTGCAATTCTGCTCGTGGTCGGCATGAAGAATGAAGAGCACTGTCAGGGCATGTTCAAGCACCGGATCTGGCTTATATTGCAGTTCCGTGGTCTTGAACATCATGTTGAGAAAATTACCTTCATAGCTCAGATCATTATCGGGATAGGCATACTGCATCCCGATGCGATGGCGGAAAGCGAAGGCCGCGATCGTCGGCACCTTGGCAATCAGGCGATAGATCTGTTTGCAACGCAGCTCTTCGTTGAAAATCTCTTTGGCGTCGGGGTAGAACGTAGAAAGAGCGCCCAGCGTGGCTTCGAACATGCCCATCGGATGCGCGTTGTAGTGGAACCCATCTATGACTTTCTTGATGTTCTCGTTGATAAAGGTGTGATGAGTTATATTCCAGATCCAATCAGTCAACTGCGTCTCAGTGGGCAATTCACCGTGGAGCAAAAGATAAGCGACCTCGAGATAGGTGCTCTTCTCGGCGAGTTGTTCAATCGGATAACCGCGGTATTCGAGAATGCCTTTGTCGCCATCTATGAATGTAATCCGGCTCTTGCAGGACGCAGTGTTCATGAACGCCGGGTCGTAGGTCATTAGACCAAAGTCGTCTTCTGACGTCTTTATCTGGCGCAGGTCCATCGCCTTTATGGTGCCGTTCTCAATAGGAAGGTCATACTGCTTTCCGGTGCGATTGTCGGTGATCGTCAGTGTGTCGGCACTCATGGCGGGTTCTCCTCAGCCGGCTTAGTTGTTACGGATTGCAGAGCAGATTAACTCCGAGGCGCTCAACTAATCAAACCCTTTAGAGCCGGGAGAGTTTTGGTTTGCAGGTCCTGGTCGAGTCATTTTCCATTTTCCATTTCTCATTTTTCATTGGCGAATTTGCGAATTCAATTTTGAAAAGCAACACCTCGTGATCAAGACTCAGTAATCCCACCCACGGAAGTGGGTGGATCGTTCAAGTCCGGCCTACAAAGAACATCGTTTCAGAATATTTGAATCCCACCAACGGCTGTTGGTGGATTGTTCAAGTCCGGCCTTCGCAGCTTGCATCATCTTGAAAGTGACCGCGCATCAAATCTGGTTCAGTGATTAGGTCGGACTTAAAGAATCCACCAACTCCCGTTGGTGGGATTTTTGGAACGTATCAAGCGCGCTTCTTGTAGGCAGCACCTGAACAATCCACCCACTCCCGTGGGTGGAATTTCCAGAGTTACCACACTGAGGCAATACCAAACTAACTCTGCGCTTTGTTTCAAGGGCCACTCGGGCATAAACTATTTGAAACGGCCTATGAAAACAGAATCTGTTGTGGCTGCGGCCCCTCCTAAGTTGCCGTTAGAAATCGACGAGTGTATTAAGCGCGCTCTCGAAGAAGATATCGGCACTGGAGATGTAACAACCAACAGCATTGTGCCGGCCGGGGCTACGCTGCGGGGAAGAATTCTTGCTAAAGAAGCTGGCATCGTTGCCGGACTCGATGTCGCCCATAGGGTGTTTGCGCTGCTCGGGAGGGATGTGAGCTTTACCACAGATGTGCCGGAAGGATCGCGAGTGACCAGGGGAACGGTGCTGGCAGACGTGACGGGCCCAGCGCGGGTATTGCTAACCGGGGAGCGCACGGCACTCAACTTTCTAGGCCGCATGTCCGGGATTGCGACCCTTACGCGTCAGTTTGTAGACGCGGTGACGGGAACGACGGCGGGTATCCTCGATACGCGTAAAACGGCGCCCGGTCTAAGAGCGATCGATAAGCTCGCGGTGAGACGCGGTGGTGGTAAAAACCATCGAGTGGGACTGTTTGATATGGTCCTGATCAAGGACAATCATATTGATTTTGCCGGATCGATAGCCGCCGCTGTTGAAAGGGTGCGGGCAGCTGGAACTGGTCTGGAGATCGAAGTCGAGGCGCGTACTCTAGACCATGTGCGTGAGGCTCTGGATTTGGGAGTCGAACGCATTTTGCTCGACAACATGACTACGGAAACCCTGCGTCAAGCCGTGCGGCTCAACCAGGGACGCGCGAAACTGGAAGCCTCAGGCAACGTCAGCCTGGAAAACGTCCGCCAGATTGCTGAAACGGGTGTCGACTTCATCTCGGTGGGCGCGCTGACTCATTCGGCCCGCACGTTTGATGTTAGTCTGAAGTGGACTGAATGAAAGAAACAAACATGATAGCAACACTAGGTAAAGAAACCTCCGCGGAGCAGATTTACGAACAACTGAAGACCATGCTCGCCGATGTCGTACCCGACTTTGAGCTGCGCATGAAATCGGAGATCGCCGCGGAGATCAATCGGCTGAAGGCAGAAAAGAACGCCGTGATTCTAGGGCACAATTATATGGAACCCGCGCTGTTCTATTCGATCCCTGACTTTGTAGGTGATTCGCTCGACCTTGCGCGCCGGGCCGCCCAGACTGACAAGGACATCATCATTTTTTGCGGCGTCAAGTTCATGGCCGAGACGGCCAAACTTCTGAACCCAACCAAGACCGTACTTATCCCTTCTGAGAAAGCCGGCTGCTCGCTGGCGGCCAGTATCACAGGTGAGGACGTTCGCGAGTTGAAGCGTCGCTTTCCGGGCGTCCCGGTGGTGACCTACGTCAACACCTACGCCGACGTAAAAGCTGAATCGGACATTTGCTGCACATCCTCGAACGCGGTGGCCGTGGTCGAGTCGCTCGACAGTGACACTGTGATCTTCATCCCGGACGAGTACCTGGCAAAGAACGTGGCCCGAGAATCAGGTCGCCACATCATCTTCCCAACGACAGATCCTCGCAAAGCGACTGATACGGAACTGGATTACCAGATGATCGGATGGCCAGGCCGCTGCGAAGTTCACGATAAGTTTACAGTCGAGGACATTGACAACGTACGCAAGCAGTTTCCGGATGTCGTGATTCTGGCCCATCCGGAGTGCAGCCCCGAAGTCGTCGCCGCTTCCGACTATTCCGGCAGCACAAACGCGATGATCAGGTATGTTGAGCAGACCAAAGCGCCGCGCTATCTCTTGCTGACGGAATGCTCCATGGGTGAGAACATTGCGGCGGCCAATCCTGACAAGGAGATGCTTCGCTTATGCAGCGTCCGGTGCCCTCATATGAATCAGATTACGTTGGAAGACACTCTGGAGTCGCTCGAGAAGAATCAATACGTAATTGAGATTCCAGAGGATATTCGGCTGCGGGCCGCTCGAGCCGTGGAAAGAATGATCGCGATTGGTTGAGAGATGATCCATTGGCAGAAACTGAAGTCCTGATAATTGGTTGCGGCATTGCCGGCGCTACAGCCGCGTTGCGCTTGGCCAAAAATCCAGCACGCCGGATTACCATCCTAACGCGAGCTCCCGATCCCCATGAATCAAACACCCACTATGCGCAGGGCGGCATTATTGGGCGCGGCCTCGATGACCATCCCGATATTCTGTTAGCCGACATTCTGGCCGCCGGCGCCGGCGTGAGCTCACCATACGCCGCGCGTATTCTCGCCGAAGAAGGGCCAGGAATGCTCCATGACGTTTTGGAGGAAACCGCCGGCGTAAAGTTTGACAGCGACTCGACCGGTCAACCGCTGTGGGGCAATGAAGCCGCCCACTCCCGGCGCCGCATTCTGCATGTTGGCGATGGCACCGGAGCAGCCATCATGAAAGGCTTGATTGCCGCCCTGCGACGCTGCCCCAACATTACAATTGAATCAAATGTCACAGCGGTTGATTTGATTACGTTTCCACATCACTCTCGCGATCCACTCGACAACTATCGTCCCATCAGTTGTCACGGGGCTTACATGTTCAATCGCGAACAGCACGCGGTCCATCGATACCTCGCCGCAGCGACAGTGCTCGCTACCGGAGGCCTCGGCCGAATTTATCGGAACACTACCAACCCACCGGGAGCGCGCGGCGACGGTCTTGCTATGGCCCACCGCGCCGGCGCCAGAATCGTTAACGCCGAGTATGTGCAGTTTCATCCCACAGCACTTGCTGCTCCCGGGGCGGAGGGTTTGTTAATTAGCGAAGCAGTCAGGGGCGAAGGAGGGGTTTTGCTGACGCCTGACGGAAGACAGTTTATGTCTGAATACTCGCCGGAATGGAAAGACCTGGCGCCCCGTGATGTGGTTGCTCGCGCCATACATCACGAGATGGAGACACACGACTACTCTTACGTTCTGCTGGACATTGCGTCGCGAATGCCGGCCGAAAATATTCGCAAACGCTTCCCTAACATCTATAGCCAGTGTTTGAAAGCCGGTATCGATATAACGCGCGAGCCCATTCCCGTGGTACCGGCAGCACACTACTTCTGTGGCGGCGTCCTGGTAGACGAATGGGGAAGGTCGAGCATCGATAATCTTTACGCGGTCGGCGAGATCAGCTGCACCGGGGTGCATGGCGCCAATCGTTTGGCTTCCACCTCCTTGCTCGAAGGGCTGGTTTGGGGAAATCGAGCGGGCCAGCACATCGAAGAAACATTAGCCAAAACTCCGCCGATGAAGCCAGGTTTTGCCGACGTACCTCCCTGGGACGAGAGCGGATTATTTGCAGACCCCGACCCGGCGCTAATCCAGGGCGATATGCAAACGATTCAGAACATCATGTGGCACTACGTCGGGCTGGTACGGAGTGGCGAGAGACTGTCTCGGGCCATTCGTGAGCTGCGCCATCTCTGGAATGAGATCGAAACTTTCTACCGCACAACTAAGTTGGCTGATGGTTTGATCGGTTTGCGAAATGCCGTGGAGGTTGCCTTGCTTGTGGCGCAAGCCGCGCAACATAACCGCCAAAGCCGCGGTTGCCACTACCGGCAAGACTCAGTTTCAGTTGAAGGAGACCGGCTGATCTGAGTCATTTTCCATTTTCCATTTTCCATTTCTCATTTTTCATTCGCCATTTGCCATTCAAGTTGGAACAGCCTTCACCGTCAAAGGAAACTATTCAAGTCTGACAATCTCACAGGTTGGGAAGGTGGGCTTGCCCCCGCCTCAACTTTGATGAGCGTTCACATCACAAGAAATCACTCAAGTTTGAAAGTCTCCTGTAACCCTGAGAC
>JBOGOU010000335.1:0-17009 GCA_050748205.1 Pyrinomonadaceae bacterium
GTTTAGGAATCAACGAGATTGCCTGCGCTTTGTCGAGCATGACAGGGATGACGATGATGAGAGATGACTCGGACGGCCGCTGACCACGACGAAGAAAGGTCAGCCTGTTTCAAGCAGCTGAAAGCCAGTGAGCTAAAGACCGAATGTTCACGGCTAACAATTGGGCCGAGTCAGGAGCCGAAGCGCTGTCTGCATCCCATCGAGGCTAGAAGGCTTTTACCATTTCCGGATGGACAAATTTAGATTTAGCGATCGATGGGGGAGTTACGACAAAAGGGCATTGAGCTGCGTCTAGATTGAGTACTCGCTCGTTGAGTGATCTTTGTTCACCGTGCCTTGGAGCATCAAAGACGGCCGAGATCCTTGTGGCAAATTTGTGACATGATTACCGGCAAACAGGGATGAAGGGTTGTTACTAGATGTACTCCGAAGCGGCTGCAACCTGTGTAGAATGTACGTTTACCGAACACAGAATCCACACCCTGCTATGTCTCTTGATTGATACGGGGATACGGATTGACGAGGCCCTTACTGCAACCGCAGAGATTCAATCGAGGTACCGGGAAACAACCCCCGTGCTTCTCGCAGATCGTCAGTTGAGCAATGGCCTTCACAACCTGACGGATCAAGAATGCGTCGATGTCGCTCGGCGCGTTTCTTCGATTTTGCTTCGACTGTTGGTGGACTAAGGGAAGAGCAAGAGAGCAAAAAGAAATACCTGAATGACATCCGGGGATTGACGAAAGAGGCGGCAAAAGCTGAGTGAGCACACTCCCACCTTTACTCTCCTATCCCCGAGAGCATTCAGAAATTTATTTATCAGTTAATCTGTTGAGCCGTTATTAAGGACACGATTTCTATCCAATTTAATGGGTCATCCCCCTACGTCTAGCATAGCCATCATCGACTAGGGTATTGAATCCCCTACACTATGCGTAAACAAAAAACTCTTACTGAGGTGGAAACCTTGGCAGATTCCAACCCCCGTAAGAGGTTGATACGGTTTGAGCGTCGCGGACGAAAAGCGAGAAGCCCAGTTCTTGCTTCTCGGGGGCCATAAACTGTAGACTCCCGCCCTCCCTTTCCCAGGGGCGCAGAACATATCTGACCGTTTCCTTGAGTTTTCCCACTTGAACTGAGGAGGTCCTCGTCATTGATCAGCACACTAAAGCGCAGAATCCCTCAGTTGGATCACTGTTCGTGCCTTAACATGTGTTTCGCTTTAAGCGGGAAACAACTGCCTGAGGACAATGGATATGTCGTTAATTCAAACTTCTATTCCTGCCAAGGGTTGCTCACAGCCTCTTGACTCGTGATTTATCGATCCCCAGAAATCCTTCTTTGGAGGCAGGGACCTATGTCTCATCGAGGCGACCTAACAGAACGTTTAGCTTTGATTCCGGTACTCCTGACCGAAAGACCTCGTACGCAGCGTGAGCTTGCGGAACAGTTCTCTGTGAACCCCAAGACGATTAGGCGAAACGTAGATGAACTCTCACGGCATCACCCGATCGTGGTCGAACGCAAGGGTCGAGAAGTTAAGTACGGGTTCAGCAACAACTATCGGTACCGTTCGCCAACATTCACACCTGGTGAACTTGGAACTCTGTTGCTCGCCCAGGAATCGATTGCCGCCACAGGGTTAACTGGTATCGGAACTCCTTTCGCGAGCTATGGGCAGAGTCTGCTGCAGAAAGTGCGTGAATCGCTGCCACCAAGCTTGCGCCAAACGCTCGATATGCTTGGCAGTGTCATTGGTTCAGCCACGGTCCCGGCCAAAGATTTTTCGGCTTTCGCTGATATCATAGAGCGGCTAACTCAGGCAGCAGCTCGGCGACGCCGGGTGCGAATGCGCTATTACACGTTGCATCGAAATGCAATGACGGAGAGAGTGGTAGACCCCTACGTGATCTACTTTGATCCCGACGGCGCTACTTTGAAGCTAATTGGTTACGATAACTTCCGTAGCCGCATAACTCCATTTGCTATCGATCATATTCGCTGGCTGCGCGAGACTGATGACCGCTTCAAGCGGCCGGCAAACTTCAACCTGCGAGAGTACTTGACGGAGAACTGCTTTAACGGCATCCATGGGGACCCGCTTACCGTCCGTCTGCGAGCCTACGGTGTTACTGCTCGTATCTTTGCCGAGCGCACGTTTCATCCTTCGCAGCGAATCATTGAGCGCACTGGGAGCGCGGGCATCATGCCCGCATCAGAACCGGGAGCGACCGGGTTGAAAGCCAACTCCAGAGTGCGCGGACATACGGTTTCGAGAATGACTGCAAGGCCGCTCCCCGGCAGCGGATCCCCGGCACCTGGCACCCACGAAGAGTCCACTACGATCGAGATGCGTGTCGCCGGCGGCCGCGGCCTGCTGCGCTTTATTCTGGGTTGGGGCGATCAAGTCGAGGTGCTGGCGCCGGAATCGCTGCGCCAGGAAGTCGCTGAGGCGCACCAGGGGGCGTTGGGAAGGTATGGAATAAAAAACTAAAGTTGGCTGATGCCGGATGCACGGCCCGTACCTGTCCGCAAAGGCGATTAGACTCCCGCCAAGTATTGAGGCGCGCAGGTAGCCATGAGATTCTGGTTCCTTGTCGTAAATGGCGCGATAGATCTTGAACAGTTCAAGGGAGGATTCATAACCGGAGTTCTCGATGCAGATAACAAAATGAGGTTCCTTTTTCATGATAGAGGCCGCTTGATCTTAAAAAGCTTTCGACCAATGCCGTGTGCCAGTGTATCTCACGGCTTTACAGGTTGAAAATAGCGGACCCGAGGCCCGTACATGTCCACCAGGCGGATTAAACTCTCGCTAACTACTGCCCAGCGTAATGACGGCGTCATATTTTGGAGTGCGATGGCAGAGCGCAGCGGCGATCGCCGCTTGCGAATCCGGATGACCGTGACAGCTCTCGATCGCGTGAAACGATTCGTGATGCGGTACGGCTCCCACGCGCGGGTGATTGGCCCGAAAAAGCTGCGCGAAGAGATTCATGAGGATTTACTGTAGAGTTTGAAAGACTACCAGAGCGAAGAATGCAGAAAGAAGCGCGGTGAGGATTTAAAAAGCCACACGGCAGCGACGAAACGACCGAAGGCCGTGACAGGCCTGTGCTCTTAACCAGCTTGCAGTGCGGTCAACGCATCAAGCTCCGGAAGGCGCAAGAACAAACCACGGAGAATGTCGTGATTGAAATCCTGATCGAACAATAACCGGACCATCAGGAAGCCTTGGGCCGGCGTTCAGCTTTGCGCGCCAGGATTCGTGCGCGCATTTCAGTGATCCCGCTTTGGTGCAACGGATCGTTGGAGATACGCTCGCGCAAGTCGGCCGCCGCTGTTTCTCGGTCCGCGAGATATTTGTCGATCTCTTCTTGATGGTTAAGGAAGTAGGCGATGCAGGAATGAATATCGGCGAGACGCAGCCCAGGAAATCTCAGCGCAATCTCCTCCGCGCTCGCGCCGTGGCGATACTGATAGATTACGGAATCCAGGCTAACTCGCGAGCCGACAATTCTGATCGTGCCGTCAGCGGTAGTCGTAAGCGGGACCTCTTGAGTGGTTTCAACAATTGCCATAGCTGGATTATAGTCCGTTTCCCATTGGCGGCGAAACATTTGATTTCGCGGCTCAATGTGATTTGCTGCGAAGTGGGATGAATCGTGGGCGCGGTTCTCCCGCGAGCGCAGGCCGTTCCATCCAACCGAACAACGCGAAGAGCTTTCCGATGGCCGCTTGCGAATCCAGATGACCGTGACAGCTCTCGATGGCGTGAAACGATTCGTGATGCAATACGGCTGCCACGTGCGGGTGATTGGACCGAAAGAGTTGCGTGACGAGATTCGCGAGGAACTATTGCGAAGTTTGGAGCTGTACCCAGAGCAAGAGGACGAGAAGTTTTGATGAAGCACGACGAGTTAAACTACGATGCACGCCAAGCTAAACTACGATGAGTTCCTCAGCCTCGCTTTTACGAAGCAAGGGGAAAGAGCACAGCATCCATTCGACTATCAACGCGACCTGGCCGAAGATGACCCGTTGCCTTCCTTACTGAATGTCCCAACCGGCGCAGGCAAGACGGCCGCCGTGATTGGCGCATGGCTCTGGCGGAGAATCAATATCCCATCGACCGTTGGACGTCGGTTGATCTACTGCCTTCCCATGCGCACGCTGGTTGAACAGACTGACAGAGTAGTTAAGGCAGCGATTGCAAATCTCGCGGAAGGCGGTCTAAGGCCGCTTCTACATATGCGATGATGGTAACAAGGGGAAAGTATCTTTAGCCTGCGCTAAAGAAAGCACATGATGAACGAACTCGACTTCTCATCAGCATTCAAAGCGCTTACCGGTTTCGATCCGCTTCGTTGGCAGATTCGGTTTTACGAGCGCCTTCGCGTCGGCCAAGTGCCCAGGACATGTGATTTGCCCACTGGTCTTGGAAAAACATCTGTAATCCCGATTTGGCTTATCGCTTTGGCTTCGCAACTTTCGAGCGACAAGACCCCTTTGCTGCCACGTCGATTGATCTACATAGTCAACCGCAGAACGGTTGTGGACCAGGCTACGACTGTGGCTGAAAAGCTCCGGCGGCGAATTCTTGGACAAGAAATTAAAGAAGCACATTCAACCAACACACTCGAAGATTTGAGGCACGCGTTAGCTAAATCGGTAGCGATTGCCACAGACGGACCCCTCGCAATCAGCACTCTTCGAGGTGAACTCGCAGATAACGAAGAATGGAAAGTTGATCCAGCGCGACCGGCAATCATAATCGGAACTATCGACATGATCGGCAGTAAGCTGCTCTTCTCGGGGTACGGCGATGGCTACCGGATGCGTCCGCACCATGCTGGGCTGATTGGTCAGGACACGCTGATAGTTCATGACGAAGCGCATCTGACGCCAGCGTTTGGAACTCTGCTGCGCGCAATCGCCGAAGAGCAGAAGAGATGTGGGGAACCACGGAGGATTCGAGTTCTGGAACTCTCAGCGACCGTGTCGAAGACGGAAGGCGATGATATTTTTAGTCTCGAGTCGGACGACGAAACCGATTCAATTGTTCCTCTTCGGCTAGATGCCAATAAGTCGCTGTTTTTTCCTCAGGACAGAGCAGATCAGCTATCGCAGGAAACAGCCGACGCCTCGTCGGCCGGGGAAGGCGGCAAGGCTCTGCGAGCCAAAAAGAATCCGTTATCGCAGGAAATAATCGAGTGCGCTCTGAAATATCAATCGAATGCTTTCAAGGTGCTCATCTACGTCGGGTCACCGGAAGCGGCAAAACAAATTGTGCGTGGCTTGAAGGAGCGCCTTGAAGCCAATAGGGACAACCGTGTCGCTCTGCTTACTGGCACTATACGTGGCCATGAGCGCGACCTGCTAGTCAGGGAAAATCCTGTGTACCGAGCGCTGATGGACCATGAATCCAAAGTGGATCAAACGTTCTACTTCGTCAGTACATCCGCCGGAGAGGTGGGTATCGATCTGGACGCCGACCACATGATCTCGGATCTAACGACACTCGATTCAATGATCCAACGTCTTGGGCGCGTTAACCGATTTGGCGGTGAAAGCCGAACGGCAGTCATTGACGTGGTTGTCGAAGTGAAGAAGGAAGAAGGGAAACCTGAGCAGAATGATGAGGACGTTACACCCGCCAAAGATGCTGAAGCGAGAACCAAGCTGGCGCTGGAAAAACTCCCAAAACGTCAGAGCGGAGGATATGATGCCAGCCCGCGAGCCCTGCGAAATCTTGTCCGCGGGATGAGCGACGAAGAAAGGGATCAAAGTTTCGCGGCCAAGCCGCCAATCGTTCCAGTAACGGACATTCTTCTCGACGCTTGGGCGCTTACGAGCATCCGCGAGGCTCTTCCGGGACGTCCTGAAGTAGCGTCATATCTTCACGGCTTAACGGCGGATCCACCAGAGACCTATGTTGCCTGGCGGTCAGAGGTAAAACTTCTTGCGCAAGCCGACGTTCCACCGAAAATGCTCCGCGCGTGGTTTCAGCATTGCCGTATTGAGGCGCGCGAACGACTGCGCGACCGAACCGACCGAATCGCAAAAGAACTGAAGAAGATTGCGAAGCGCCAGGGAGAAAGTCAGTTGCCCTGCGTGATGCTTGATGAGCGCGGCAATGCCGAGTTGTCCTCTATACAGAACTTACTAAAGCGTGACGAGTCCGCGCTTCATTATCGCACCGTCGTCCTTCCTATCGAGGCCGGAGGACTAACTCGCGAAGGTGTGCTGGACGGTGGAGAAGATGAGGTGACAGGGGATGTCGCAGAGACGGACGGAAAGCGTGCTCGAATCCTTGTAAGATGCGTTGGCAATACATACTGGCACGAGCAAATCATCAATAGTCAGATAAGTGGGGACGAAGAATACATCTCTATTGAGCGAGCGGCTGCGCGAGTCGCTAAGGCGTCTGGCAAGGTCGTGTCGCAGATTATTCCGCTAACCGAACCACTCGAAGGCGATGAGGACGAACGGGAGGAGCGTTATCTCTTACTCCTGGTCGAGCCGCGACAAGCCGCAACGGACACGCCCGAATCGGCAGGTTATGATCGGCAGCCGACCCTCGACAGACACTTGGAGCAGGCGGCATCGGTTGCAGACAGGATCGCGCATGCGCTCCTCCTGGAGGATTCACTGAAAGAGGCGGTTGTTGCAGCTGCCCGCTGGCATGACAGAGGCAAAGATCGCAGGCGCTGGCAGCGCGCGATCTTCAACAACGATCCGACTCTTGTCTTCGCAAAGTCTGGACAGCGGGGCATGGATTGGCGGCGGCTCGGCGGTTATCGACATGAATTCGGATCGCTATTGGATGCTGGCCGAAATGGCGAAGTCCTTTCGCTTCAGGAGGCCGATCTCGTTCTTCACTTGATCGCTGCACACCATGGTCGCGCTCGACCCCATTTCGATCCTGACGGTTGGGACATGGAGCGCTATAAGACTTCAGAGAATGAGGAGGCGGCGTATGAAGCGATGCGTCGTTATGGGCGCTTGCAGCAACGCTTTGGGCGCTGGAGTTTGGCTTGGCTTGAATCGCTTGTGCGCTGTGCGGACGTGATTGCTTCGCGGCAAGCGCAAGAGAATACTTCTATTCCGCAAGAGGAGAGCGAATGACCGAGGTTAAGCCGAGCTTTGCTGTCAAAGTCGATGTAACCAACCCAGGCCAGTTTTTCGCTTGCTGTGGCCTGTTGGAGCTAGCACATAGAGTCTGGCCGGGCGCTGAAGGATGGTTCGATCGTGACAAGTTTAATCTTTCAATCAAAGACGGCTCTGCAGCATTGAATGAGCTATTCAAGAAACTCACGGAAGTTGAATTTCGACAACTAGATCCTGACGACGATTATTCAACTCCCATCGAAATCGCTTCGCCTTTTGGCTTAAGGCTCGACTGGTGGAGAGATGAACAGTACGGCGGCAAGCGATTAAAGCCGTGGGCGGGCAGCATGAGGAACCTTCGCATTGCTCGAGCACTCCAAAACGCATCGCGTCAAGGGACCAGTCCCGATGAATCAAATGTATTGTTCTTTGGAGCCGTGGTTTATGAGCCGGGCCGTCCAGATCAGAAAGTAGAGCCATTTTATTTCGACAGTCGCCGCGGTTCATATTCAAAATCCATCGATATTGGCTTTATGCCGGACGCCTTGGAAATGCCAACGGTAGCTTATCCCGCGACTGAGTTGCTATGCCTTGTTGGTCTTCAACGATGTCGCCCCGCCGTAACTGACACGGCTCGCCTATTTGACTACTTCACATGGGCGGTTCCACTTCCGTGCACAGTCACACCCGCAGCTAGTTGTGGTCTACTGCGGGGTATGGGCGAGAAGCGATTCCAATTCCAGAACGCCTTCCGCACTGGGCAGAAAAAACACAAATGCTTTCTAAGCGCAATCCCATTAGGAGGAAGAACATGAGCAATGAAGAAGTTCTTATGCGGTACGACCGCTGGATAACCGATGACAGCGAATTTGCCGCGCTGGTAGTTCGCCAATGGCTGGTCCCGGTCGAAGGGAAAGATTCGGTCGTCTTCCCGCCGACATATGCAAAACCCGAACGCTTGAGAGAGGAGGACTGGCTTGGCTATAACATCGACCGCTTTGATGATGGCACGAGTGTTTGCCAAATAGACAGTGTAGGATCACAGGCAAATCGACTTGAGCCAATCTTCAAGCGAGAACCCTACCAGCGACTCGTCCCTCAGATCACTATTGAAGCGGACGGCAGGCAAGTCAATTTGTTGGACGCCGGTCATCGTGCTGCCGATGCTATCGTCCGTTTTTCTAATCTAGCTTCAGAGTTGCGCGCGGCGTACCAAGCTTGGCTCGATACAGGCAATGCTCAACCCCTCGCGAAGATCGCCCCCACGTCGATTGTTTTCGGCAGCTGGGACTCGAGAGATACGCAAGCGAAGCTTCCGCGAATTATGCGGTCTGTAATTCGCGCCTACGATGTCAAGACGCTTCACCGATCAGCACAGTACAGCACGATCGCCGGCGAGATATTGGAGGGCGCAAACGTGGAGGTGACAACCACTGGACCGAAAGCAGAACTTGGTCTCGCTCACGTCCCCGCGGCTTGGACTCACGGTGGTGTGCAAGTGCTCAGAGAGATTCGCCGCGATGGAGCGTTGAATCTCGCTGCGCTTCGCGCTTTGGGCGCAGGCAATGACGAAGAGGTACTGAAGCTTCGTCGCTATATCCTTGGTTTAGCACTCGTTGTTTTTACGGCGCCTCAGGAGACCTTCCTCAGAGAAGGTTGTCAACTCGTGCTCGACAAGAAGCATCCGGGCGAGTGGCAATCGGTCAAGCACGATGGTGAGACAGACAAGCTTGAGATCACTCCTAAAGACGCTCTGGCTTTTGCGCAGTTGGCAGCAACTAACTTTGTTGTTGGCAAGAGCCAACCCGCCAGATTTAATGCGGACTTGGCTAGGGAGGCGCTTGGACAAACGAAAGAGCAACGCAAGGCAGCACGTCGTCGAACTCGACCCGCTGTGAAAACTCCGAACGCAGAGGAAGGTCAATGACTCATTACCTCTGCATCTCATTGACGTTCCTTGGCGATCTGTTCCACGGTAAGGGAGATCGTGAAGAGCCGGAGTGGCCGCCATCGCCGTGGCGGTTGTTTCAATCGCTACTGGCTGGATCGCTCGCAGGCTGCCGCAAGAACGGTTGGCCAGATGCTCGCGCAGATGCATTTCGTTGGTTAGAGCAACGTAACCCCCCACTGATCCTGGCACCGGAAGCGCGTCGAGCTTTGGCGTATGAGTTTTATGTTCCGAAAAATGAGAGTGATAAGGCGCCGCGGAGAGAGGATCGTCTCGATACAAAGGTCGCTCGACCGCACCGTCTGATGAATGGAAACACGGTACGTTATCTCTGGGCTATCGATGAACAAGAATGGCCGTCAGCTCAACGTGATGTTGAACTGCTCGCTTCGGAAGCGCGCCGCCTGCTTTCGCTCGGCTGGGGCGTTGATTTGGTGGTTGGCGAGGGCACGGTGTTTGCAGGCGATCAAGTAAGAATGCTCGACGGCCAACGGTGGAGACCGAGTAACATGTGGCTCGAGACCGGTATGAGTCGCGCTCCCGTAGAGGCTTCACTGAATGATTTAGAAAAAACTTACCAACAGTTTCTCAGTAGCGTACGCAATAACATTTTCCATCTGCGATCGGAACCTACCGTCTTTCAGAAGGTGTCATATGTTCGAGAAACCGCTATGCCTCCACGTCCAACTGCGACTTTCGAGTTACGAAAGCCGAATGGGAACTGGGGAACTTTCCGTCATGTCAGTGCCGCGAAGGTAGCGGCCATGCTTCGGCAACTTGCGTCTGACTCAGCAAACAATGACTCACATGTCTTTTCTGGCGGTTGGCAGCGGTATGTGAAGGGAGAGAAGATTGATGCACGCGAAGCTTCTCCGCAGTTCTCTTATCTGCCACTGCCCACTACTCGACACAAGCATGCCGACGGATTGATCCGTCGCGTTCTGATTGCCGAACCTTTTGGCGGCGACGGCGCCCAAGCTGAGTGGGCTGCACAGCGCCTGATTGGTCAAGACCTGATAGATGAGCATGGCGAAATACTCGCCACTCTGTCGAGCCCTGAATCGCGCGAAACTCGCACCATTCTTGGGGCATACATTGACCCAGCAAAGTTGTGGTCAACCATCACGCCGGTCATCCTCCCTGGATTCGATGACGGCAAGTACGAGAAAGCCAAACGTCTTTTTGTCAAAGCTCTGGAGCATTGTGGTCTGCCCGTCGAAGCTGTCGAGGACATAGTATTGCGCAAAGCTCCATTCTGGTCCGGCTCGCAACACCCGCGTCTCTACTATCGTCCCGATTATCTTAAGGACTACTCGGCGTGGCATGTTCACATTAGATTCAGAGAAGACATCGCTGGACCAATTGCCATCGGCTCCGGTCGCTATTGCGGACTTGGCTTATTCGCGTCAGACAAGGAACAAGTTGAAACCGTCACGAACGATCATGCTAATTGAATCACTTCCAAATATCCGCGTGACAGATACTTCAGTCGCAATTTGGGTCGAAGGCTCACCGGCTACAATTTGTCAATTCGCCCTTCGTTCTACCCTTCCACCTCTTGTGACGCACACGCTGCCGTTCGCCGAGCAAATCCGTCGCGCGCTCATTCGCAATCGCGTTGCTACTTCTCACTCTGAAGCGATCACTGGAAAGCGCGCGGATGGAATGCCGCTTGAAGGGCATGAGCATGCGCATTACTTTGCTACCGATGAAGATGGAGATGGTAGGTTGGACCATGTGACGATCTATTGCCCACGTGGGTTTGATGAGGCTGATGTTGAGGCGCTGGGAAGTTTGCGGACGATCTATCGGCGCGGGAATAGGGCTGAGGTTCGGATGGTGTTGATTGGACTCGGCACGATTGAGCACCTCGTTGAAAGTCCACGCCAGCATCCCGAGTTTACTTCCTCAGTGACCCGCCAGCTACCGCCGGCGGTACTGACAAGCCCTCCCTCACGGTCGGGCTACTGCCCCGAAAGGCCGCCGACGATTACCCGCCCGTTACTGCAGATGGGACTAACCAGCGCTCCTTCACAGCTCCACCCCAACCGGGTTGACCAATTGGAGACCGCGGAGTCGGGAGAGTGCCCGGAGACGACTTCGCGCTTCGCGCTCATTGCAGCCAAGATGTCTGCGCTCCCAGGTCATACGATGCAGGCTGCGGACGAAAGCGTACGCGCTCGCAGTAAGATCTTCGCTACATCAACTCGCTGGCGATCGGTGACGCCGTTTTCTTTGCCTCGCTTTCCTAATCGCGGCGGCGGCAAGCCGCCGCGTCCGCGCGATCTGCCGGAGGGGCAGTTGATTCGTGAGCTGAGATTGCGCGGCTTGCCGGCGCCAACTTCAATCAAGCGCATTGAGGGTTATCGGTATTTCGGGGAGCGTCTAATTGGAGGAGGGAGAGATCAGAAGGCAGAGATTAGGGGTCAGGAGAAATTGATATGTTGGCGCGAGTTTCACACGCAGCGCTTCAACGGCACGCACGGCAACGGTCTGGCTGGCTTTGAGATTAAGTTTGCTGAAGAGATTGCCGGCCCACTAGCGCTAGGCTTCGGTTGTCACTTCGGGCTCGGGCTGTTCGTGCCTTGCTAAATACTCACGCGCAAGGCGCGGGTACCACGGTGGGGGCCGACCGGCCGTCGGATCTTGCGGCTGCGCTCACGGAATACGACAACTCGTTAGTTCTTCGAGTGAGCGTAGGATGCTATAATCAGGGCGAGAATCAGGGCGAGCGAACTACTATGAGAAATCCTTCTAAGGCCAGGTTAATGGGCCGCTATGTTGTGACCGATCCGAATGTCTGCCACGGCAAGCCCACGTTTCGCGGAACGCGCGTAATGGTCTCAGACGTGTTGGACCAAGTCGCCGCAGGAATGGCATGGGAAAGTATCATTGAAGAGTGGAATGACAGCATCACAAAAGAAGCCATTCAGGAAGCCGTCAACCTGGCTAGCCAGGCCTTACTAAAGCACGTTGACGAACTCGTTCTTGAGCCAGTCGAGGCATGAACCTCCTGGATGAGAACATCCCCAAGAGCCAGCGTCAGTTGTTGGAGGCGTGGCGCGAACGAATCTACCAGATCGGTTTCAACGTTGGGCGGCAGGGCATGCAGGATGATGAGATGATTCCGCTCCTGCTGAAGTTACATCGGCCGACGTTCTTTACTCGCGACGAGGATTTCTACGACCGTAGACTTTGTCATGCGAAATACAGTCTGGCCTACCTAACCGTTCAGAAATACGAAGCGGCTGCATTTGTGCGACGCCTGCTTCGTCATCCCGAGTTCAACACGCAAGTTAAACGAATGGGAACTGTGATTCGCGTCTCGCAGGCGGGTCTTGCGTGCTGGCGACTTCACATCGAAAACCAACTGCGGTTTCGTTGGCCCTAATTCAGGGATCTACGCGGCGGACTCCAAACTGCTTGCCGGCAATGAAGGCTGAGGCCGCTGGAAGGCCACGAGCACGCGCGCTATAGACCGTTTTCGCTGCCGCGGTTCTCTAATCGCGGTGGCGGCAAACCCCCGCGGCCGCGTGATCTGCCGGAGGGGCAGTTGCTTCGGGAGCTGAGATTGCGCGGCTTGCCGGCGCCGACTTCAATCAAGCGCACTGATGGTTACCAACCACATGGCAAAAGAATGGTGCGCTGGCTCGAGTTTCACACGCAACGGTTCAATGGCACGCACGGCAACGGTCTGGCGGGATTTGAAATCGAGTTTGCCGAGCCGGTTGCCGGACCAATCGCGCTGGGCTTTGGCTGCCACTTTGGTTTGGGCCTCTTCGCTCCCTGTTAGCGTGAGTGGGTTGAAAAGTCGATCCTGCTTATTCCAGCTGAGAACTTATCTGGACGCTGATCTTGCACAGTTGAATGGAGTGACCACCGCCAGGCTTAATCAACAAGTGAACCGAAACCGTGAAAGATTTCCCGACGACTTCTTGTTTCAATTGACAAGAGAAGAATTCGATTCTTTGATGTTGCATTCTGCAACATCAAAGGGAAGGCGCGGCGGCCGCCGGAAGTTGCTGTACGCTTTTTACGGAGCATGGCGTAATGGCGGCGAACATTGACAACGAAGAGTCTGAAGTCACCGGTGTTGCCACCCGGGAAAGTCACGCATGGATAAATCACTCGTGAAAGTTTCTGCTCAGCGAATCGAGAAGGCTATCTTCCTCATTCATGGTGAAAGAGTGATGCTGGATCGTGACCTGGCCTCGCTTTACGAGGTCTCGACGAGCGTCTTCAATCAGGCAGTCAAGCGTCATAAGTATAGATTTCCATCAGACTTCATGTTTCAACTGACAAGGAAGCTCAGGCTCTCCGTTCAAGATCACAATCTGTGACCTTGAAACGCGGCCAGAATATCAAGTACCGACCCTATGCTTTTACAGAACACGGGATACTAATGTTGTCCAGCGTTTTGAACAGTGAGCGGGCTGTTCAAGTGAACATCGAAATCATGCGCACATTTGTCCGGTTGCGACAGATCCTGGCTTCGCACGCGGATCTGGCGCAGAAGCTTCAGGAGTTAGAAAAGAAGTACGACGCGCAGTTCAAAGTCGTATTCGATGCAATTCGTCATCTGATGACACCACCTGAACCGAAGCGGAAGCAAATCGGTTTTCAGGCAAGATCATTGAAGCGATGACATATAGATAGCGCGCGTTAGAAAGAGGTTTGCAAACTAAAGACAAAGCGGCGTCGCGCGGCATCCATTGATTCAAAAGGAGCACCTTCGTGGCGAAGAACCACATTCCCCAAGATTTGCAAGTTTGGATCGATGCGCGAAAGAAGTTTCACTTGAGTGATGCGCACATCCAGATGGCCCGTGAACTCGGTATGAATCCGAAGAAGTTCGGCGGTCTGGCAAACCATCGTCAGGAAAGATGGAAGATGCCTCTGCCACAGTTCATAGAATATCTTTTCCTCAAGAGCTTCGGAAAGCGCCGCCCCGACCGTGTCGTTTCAATCGAGAACCGTGCAAAAGAAATTGCACAAAAGAAAGGGGAGAAAAGGGAGCGTAAACTTGCGGCGCGAAGCGCGAGTACACAGAGCTAGCCCGAAGATTAGGTAGGGTTAAATCTTACGATCGTCACAGATTTCTTGTTGACTCAAGCGTCTCAGTGTTAGAGTGGTACGCGCATAATAGATAGCGCTAGGTCGCCTCGCTCCGAATAAGGCCGTTAACTCCGAGATTCCTCTAATAGCATCTCGCTCTTTTAATACCGACGCTTAACACCGCCGCCTTTGGGGCGGCTCCTTTTTCTTCGCTGGATCAGCCTCATAGCTGCATCAAGCCACTTCCTCAGGAGGAACTTTATGTCCCTCGCCGCCTCAGACTCTCCGGACCAAATCCCCGCTCGGATGCTCAATGAGTTCACCTACTGTCCCCGGCTCTTTTATCTCGAGTACGTGCAGCAGGAGTGGGACTACAGTACCGACACGCTGGAAGGTAAATTCGTCCATCGCCGTGTTGACAATGAACGCGGTGCGGCGCCTTCGGCAGATGAATATGATGGCGACGTGCGCATACATGCGCGGTCGATCTCAATTGGCTCGGATCAACTCGGCGCGGTCGCCCGGATTGATCTCCTCGAGGGCGAAGACAGCTTTGTAACGCCTGTTGATTACAAGCGCGGTTCGGCTCCTGACATTCCCGAGCGCGCGTGGGAGCCGGAGCGCGTCCAGCTCTGCATGCAGGGATTGCTATTGCGCGACAATGGCTACAACTGTGAAGAAGGGATCATCTACTTCGCTGAGTCGCAGGAGCGAGTCACAATACCTTTCACACCGGAATTGATCGAGCGCACATTGGAGTTGCTTTCCGAAGCGCGCCAAACTGCCGAATCAGGTCAGATACCGCCGCCCTTGATTAACTCTCCCAAGTGTCCACGCTGCTCGCTGGTGGGGATTTGTTTACCGGACGAAGTGAACCTGCTGCGGGCTACGGGCGTGCAACAAAAACTGCCTGGACTGGAGCCAGACGTAGAGTTTGAGCGCGAACCGCGCAACCTGGTGCCCAAGCGCGATGACGAGCTGGCCCTCTACGTTCAGGGCCAGGGCCACAGCATCGGTCTAAAAGGCGAGTTGCTGGAAATTCGTAACAAGAAGGAGGTTGTGGACAAAGCTCGACTGCGACAGGTGTCGCAGGTGAGCCTGTTTGGCAACGTGCAAATATCAGCTCAGGCTCTTCGCGAAATCGCGGCTCGTGATGTGACAATTACGCATCTTTCGAATGGCGGCTGGCTGACTGCAGTCACTACGCCCCCTCCCCACAAGAACATCGAGCTGCGCCGCCGCCAGTTTCAAACAGCGGCCGACAAAACACTTTGCTTGTGTCTCGCTCGGGCGTTCGTCTCCGGAAAGATTCGCAACTCACGAACGCTGCTGCGCCGCAATGCGCGCAATCTGGAAGACAACGTCATCCACCGGCTGGCCGAGTGTCGCCGCAAGGCGGAGATGGCGGACAGTCTCGACCAGCTTCTGGGCATGGAAGGCCTGGCAGCACGTGACTATTTCGCGAATTTTGCGCGCATGTTTAAAACAGGAAATGAGGCGGAAGTGAGGTTTGATTTCGGATCGCGCAATCGCCGTCCGCCGCGAGACCCTGTAAATGCATTACTCTCCTTTCTTTACTCTATGCTCGCCAAAGATATGTTGGTAACGCTGGTTGGGGTTGGCTTCGATCCGTATCTTGGGTTTTTTCACCAGCCTCGTTACGGTCGCCCGGCGCTGGCGCTCGACCTGATGGAGGAGTTTCGCCCGCTGGTTGCCGATTCGGTCGTGATCGGCGTGATCAACAACGGCGAAATTCGTCCATCCGATTTCATTTCACGCGCTGGCTCGGTGGCACTACGGCCCGATGGCCGAAAGCGGTTGCTTGAAGCTTACGAGCGGAGGCTGGACACAGAAGTCACCCACCCAAGATTCGGCTACTCAATCAGTTACCGCCGTGTTTTTGAAGTACAAGCCCGACTATTGGGGCGTTTCCTGACGAACGAAATTCCGCAGTACGAAGCTTTCTGCACGAGGTGAGTGGACGCAATGCAGACCCGATACATCGTCAGCTACGATATCTCTGACCCGAAGCGACTGCGGCTCGTCCACAAGACGATGCTCGGCTACGGTGAGCCGTTGCAGTATTCGGTTTTCTGCTGCGATCTTTCACGGGCGAACCGTATAATGCTGATCGCCGCGTTGAGTGAAATCATAGATCATCGCGTTGATCAGATTATGTTGATCGACATTGGGCCGGCGGATGGGCGTGGGCGCCAAAGTATCGAGACGGTAGGTAAGCGAATGAAGAGAGAACGACTTGAACGACGGACGATAATTGTCTAACTCCAACGCGAGCGCGAGATCGATGCCTGACGTCTTAACTAGCGCTCGAAGCTGAATTCGGCTTGGAAGGTGAAGATTGAGTTGAAAAGAAACGATATTAATACACGATTCGTCAGCTGCGGGACGAGGCTCTCGCATTGCGACTTCCAACTGCTTCTATTAAAGGGTCTTACAAGCGGGCCATTTCCACGCGCACGCGCGCGTGGCTCCATTGAAGCTACGTTAGCATGTTTGACAGCGACGCAACGGGCCCACATTTCCACGCGCACGCGCGCGTGGCTCCATTGAAGCGAGCCCATCCCGCCACAAACCCGACTGGCCGCAGATATTTCCACGCGCACGCGCGCGTGGCTCCATTGAAGCGGCTCTATTTCCCCTGAGCGCTATCAGAATTTAATAAATTTCCACGCGCACGCGCGCGTGGCTCCATTGAAGCCCGGCAAAACTCTGGCCGTCAGCACCGAGCAACCCAGATTTCCACGCGCACGCGCGCGTGGCTCCATTGAAGCTGTGTTCACCGTGCCTTTCGGGCAACTGGATGGCCAGCATTTCCACGCGCACGCGCGCGTGGCTCCATTGAAGCACCCTACCCCCGCCACAGCCCGGACAACTC
>JBOGOU010000336.1:0-13339 GCA_050748205.1 Pyrinomonadaceae bacterium
CCGTTATTCACCACGGAGACACGGAGTGCACTGAGAAGGGCTAATGGACGACGGGCATTACGGCTGCTGACCTGATTTGGCGCTATAATGCTCAGGCATTTGAATCGCTTCAGCCCTATAGCACATCAATGAATGGTGCCATGTCCGACGAGCAAAGCCCGCCGCCAACTGAATCCGAAGAAGCTGACCTGTTTCTCAATGGCGACTTTAACGATCTCCGCGGTCCGGCAACTCGGAAATTGCAACTCTTGCGTCTGGGTGCTTTGCTACTCGGCGTCTTCGAGGATGAGATTGCGACAATAGCGGAATGGCGTCAGCCTACACCGTTACCTCATGCCCCTGCGGCCGTGCTGGGTGTAGTCTCCGTTCAAGGTCGGGTCTTAACTGTTCTTGATCCATCCTTACTGTTGGGTCAAACGGCAAACCAAAACGGATTCGCATGGCGCTACATCGTGGCCCTGCGTGGTGACGAGCAACTGGCTCTTGCGATTGAAGACAAGGGTGAGACGCTTGCACTGCAAGTATCGGATCTCAACTCACCGCCTGCGACGGCCAGCAGGGCCGTGCTGGGTGCTATGAGTCACGGCGATCAATTAATCAGCGTGATTGAGACAAAAGAACTATTTCCCACCGCCATTCTGGGCCGAGAACGCCGCCAGCGCCGCTTCTAATAAGGACTTCGGGTTGCCAAACTTTCCAGAATCGTCCCAGCGTGAGCGTAGTGTTTTTTCAAATCGGCCCTCAGTGTGAAATCCTATCCTCAGTGTTAGAATCAAGCCAATGGTTTAAAAGCAGCTGCCGGCGACTGAAAGTGACATTACCTCATTCTTGTTGCCATCGGCTGTCACCACTTCGGGCATGAACGAGCAAGCCTTCCAAATTCTGGAGTTCGACCAACTTCGCGTGTTGGTTCGCAGCGGAGCGCAGACGCCAATGGGACGCGCGCGAGTCGATGAAATTGCACCCCTCGATGACCTTGTAGAACTGAACAAGACTCTGTCAGCGGTCGCTGAATGCGTGCAATTGAGAAAGCGTGGTGTGACGTGGTCATTCAACGGGCTCAGCGACCCGGCAGAAGCAATCGCACGGCTGCGGGTCGAGGGAACAGCCCTGGAGCCACTCGCGATGCTCGAATTAGTGCGCCTTTGCGAGCAGGCAATGTCAGCGCGCGCATCCGTTATTGCAGAGTATGAAACTTCGCCCGTGTTATCAGAAGTCGTTTCCGGTTTGCCGCGCGAGCTAAACAGCCTAATCGCCCGAATCTCGAACAAGATTCTGCCCAGCGGTGATCTGGACGATCGCGCGAGCCCGGAGCTGGCTCGCATCCGGCACGACATTACGAGGTTACGTTCGAACATAACCCGCTCGCTTGAAAACCTGATGCGAAGGTCCGAGGCGGCAGTGCAGGATGAGCTGGTTACTATCCGCAACGAGCGCTTTGTGATTCCTGTTAAGGCCGATCACCAGGGCCGCATCAAGGGAGTAGCGCACGGTTTCTCATCTTCGGGAGCAACGGCTTTCGTCGAGCCGCTCGAGACAATTGACGCAAACAACGAGCTACAGGGCTTTCGCGAAACCGAAGAGCGTGAGATCCATCGGATCCTCTTCGGCCTGACTGAAGAGTTGCGGGCTCAGGTGCCGGCTATTGAGACGGCTGCACAGGTAGTTGCCGAGCTGGACTTCATAAATGCCGAAGCAGTCTTCTATCAGAAGTTCAATTGCGTGATTCCGGAGATCGCTGCAGTGGCCCAGACTTCAGTCTCTGATGATGCAGCACCTAAAGCCCAGTCAACCGACGAACGATTACAGACAGAAGTCTGTGGCACTGGAGGCCTCGAGTTCATAGAAGCCCGGCATCCACTCCTGGAAGAAAACCTGCGGACCGCCAGTGGCTACGTTGTGCCGGTCTCTTTTTCATTGAACAAAGCGAACGACACAATGATCATTTCCGGCGCAAACGCCGGCGGCAAAACCGTTGTGCTCAAAACCGCTGGATTGCTTTCTCTCATGGCGCTTTCAGGGTTGCCAGTGCCGGCGCGCGAAGCACGAGTGCCTTTCTTCCGCTCCGTGCTTGCAGACATTGGTGACCACCAATCGCTTGCCGCGAATCTCTCAACCTTCACTTCACACGTCGCAAACATCTCCCGGATGATCGAGATTTGTACGTCGCCCGCTTTGGTGCTGCTTGACGAAGTGGGAACGGGCACTGATCCGGAAGAAGGTTCAGCGCTGGGAGTTGCAATCGTCGATCATTTCCGTAAAGTCTGCGGGGCGCAGGTTATGGCAACGACACACTATGGTGGCCTGAAAATGTATGCGGCCAACGAGGAAAGAGTCCTTAACGCCAGTGTTGAGTTTGATGAAAAGACGCTCCAACCCACTTACAGGCTGATTGTCGGTGTGGCCGGATCGTCTTCCGGACTGGAGATTGCAAGGCGCTTTGGCATCTCGGATGAGATTATCGATGCTGCCTCTGTAACCGTGAGAGATTCCTCACGTCAGGCGACGGAATACCTGCGCCGGATTAAGCACGAGGCCGAAGAAGCAGCGGAACTGCGCCGAGCACTTGAAGAAGAGCGTGCAGCGGTTGCTGAAAAGTTCAGTTCGCTTGATCGCGAAGCGCAAAAACGTGAGCGTGAACGACAAGCGGAATTTGAGCGCACTCTCCAACGAAGTATTGCAGACTTTGAGAAACACGCTCGCGAGCTTGTAGCAAAAATCGAAGACCGCGCCGAGCGTCTGAAGGTTGAGCGAGAGGCGCAGAAACGAGGCGCCGAGATGAAACGCGAAGCACAAAGGGCCGCACAGACAACGCGCTCGATGGGCGACAAAGCGACGGACTTGAATTCAACTGAAACTCGCGGCATTCGTGTCGTTCGGGCCGGCCGGGAAATCAGCAGAGACCATGCGAGGACCGGCGCGGAACCCTTAGCAACAAGCGAACCGAGTTTTGTCACCTCTCCCGAGCGCGAGATTGTGCCCGGCGATCACGTCCGACTGCGTTCTTTTGGCTCGGTGGGCATCGTTGACAACGTGAAAGGCGATGAAGCCGAGGTAAGAGTAAAATCGTTGCGCTTCAGAGAGAAACTGGAGAATCTCCAGCTCGTTGAGGAAACCGTGCCGGCTAAACGTGAAGCGGGGCGATTTGCAAAGCTGCGTCCCAGCGGCACAGAGGTGCAATTGGCTGCTGCGGCCGAGCATGCGCGCGCTGAGATAAACGTCATCGGCCAGCGAACGGATGAGGCAGTAGAGGCTGTGGATAAGTTTCTCGACGAAGCCGTGATGAATAGCCTCGGACAAGTGCGCGTTGTTCACGG
Source organism: Pyrinomonadaceae bacterium (assembly GCA_050748205.1). GTDB lineage: Bacteria > Acidobacteriota > Blastocatellia > Pyrinomonadales > Pyrinomonadaceae > PSRF01. The sequence continues at coordinate 3,318 of JBOGOU010000336.1, forward strand.
TCATGGCACCGGCGCATTGCGCCGCGCAGTTGCCGAACTGCTGAACGATCATCCGCACGTCGCTCGCTTCGCGGCAGCGCCTCAGGATCAGGGTGGAGCCGGCGCCACTGTAGTGGAGTTAAGGCACTGAAGGAGTGGAAATGGAGCAAGGTAACCAGAGAGATTGTCGAATGATCTTAGATCGACATCACGCCATACTGATACGTCTTGACCATCGATATTGGACATAAATGCGGTATCCACAAACATTCATCGACGACCTCAAACGCCAGGCTGACATTGTGCGTGTGATCCAGGACTATGTGACGCTGAAAAAAAAGGGCGCAAACTGGATGGCCTGTTGCCCTTTCCACAAGGAGAAGACGCCTTCGTTTTCCGTGAGTCCGGCGAAAGAAATTTTCTACTGCTTTGGTTGTCACAAAGGTGGGTCGGTTTTCAACTTTGTCATGGAGATCGAGCGGGTCGCCTTTCCTGACGCAATCAGGATCGTGGCCGAAAAAAGCGGTGTTCTTCTGCCCAAGCTGGTTGATGACAGTCGCTTCGAAGCGCGCCGGCAGGAGTCGGACGAGGTCATTCAACTTAACAAGTGGGCGCTCGACTGGTGGGAGCAGCAACTGGAGTCAGGCGGCGAAGCTCGCATTGCGCGTGAATACCTCGTTAAGAGAGAAATCACCGACGAAACGCGCAAGGGTTTTCGGCTGGGCTACGGTCCGGATAGCTGGGATGCGCTCTCTTCATACCTCAGGCAAAAGGGCGCAACTCAGTTAGAAATTGATCGGAGCGGACTGGTCGTCAAAAAGGAAGAAGGCGGTTCTTATGATCGGTTTCGAGGCCGGCTCATCTTTCCGGTAATGGACATTCAGGGACGACCTATAGCTTTTGGCGGTCGTACGCTGAAAGATGAAGATGCGAAGTATATTAACTCGCCGGAGACCGCCGCTTATGTAAAAGGCCGGAATCTGTTTGGCTTGAACCTTACGCGCGACGAAATTCGCCGCCAGGGGTACGCAATTCTGGTTGAGGGATTTCTCGATCTAATCGTTCCGTATCAGTTTGGAATTCGTAATGTCGTGGCGAGTTTGGGCACGGCGCTAACGCCGGAGCAAGTGAAACAGTTAGCCCGGTTTGCGCGTAAGGTGGTAGTCAACTATGATGGTGACCGAGCGGGTGTGCAGGCAGCGAAAAAAGCAATCGAAACCCTTCTGGCAGAAGACCTTGAGGTGAAGGTCCTGGTGCTTCCGGACAACGCCGATCCGGATGAGTTCATCAGAAAACTGGGCGCAAGCGAATATCAACGGCGACGTGGCGAGGCACAACCCCACATACAATTCGTGATCGATCAGGCAGTACGGGATCGCAAACTTACAAATCCGGTCGAGAAGGAAGCCGCGATTGAGGAGGTTCTCCCGTCAATTCGCGCTGTTCGCAGTCGGCTACAGAAACGCGAGTATTTTGACATCGCGATGGACTCGCTGCGGATTGTGGACGCGTCGCTAAGGCGTGAGCTGTGGCAGTCGGTGAGGGCCGGTGTTGGCGAAATTCGAAGCGCCGGACCGAAAGTCCCGCCGCGGAGTGCCGCGAAACCCACGGTTGCTGAAAGACAACTCCTGGAACTCCTCGTGGCCGACGAGGAAGTCAGGCGCGTGATTCTGCCCAAACTCGAAGCTGAAAACTACGAGGAGTTGCCAACCGGTCCAATTTTCCGGGCCTTGATTGAAATCCACCGCGACGGCACAGAGCTTGACTTCAGTTCGCTGAGCCAGAAAACGGATGGCGAGACTACAGCGGCTGAACTTGTGCCGGAAATCCTGATGGCAGACTCCCAGCCCGCTGAAGGGGATGAACTTGAAGCTCGAATAAAGGCTGCCGAGCGATGTGTCGATGCGCTGCGTCTCTTAAAAGTGGATCGCCGAATAAGTGAGTTGAGCACCGAGATTGCCATCGCAGAGCGTAACGGTGATCTGGAACGTCGCGATTTGCTCGTGCTCGAGCATGTGGAATTGGGGCGCACGCGAAGCGCGCTTCTGCCGCGAGCGGAAGCGGCAGCCATCGTCGGCTAGAGATTTTTTTCTTGTGATCTGCAATTTGTGAGCGAAGCAGGCGTTCTCTTGATGACCTCAACCAGGGCAGGTTTTAGATGCTCGGAATTCAGAAATCTTGATTCTACTGGAGCTGCTAAGAAGTGAGTATTGAAGACAAAGATCGTGACGATGTGATGGAGCGTCTTTTGGAGCTCGGTGGCGACAAGAAATATCTGACTTTCGACGACCTGAATCGCGAGTTGCCGGACAATGTAGTCTCACCCGATGACATCGAAGATGTTCTACAGAAACTCGAAGGCTCGAATATTCCAGTCGCGGACTCCGATGAAAGGCTGCTCGAACAGGCTGCCGTCGTTGTGCCTGACGATGATGATGAAGCACTCGACGACGATATAGAGTTGGACCTTTCGGCCGGGGCGCTCGAAAAGACAAACGATCCCGTCCGTCTTTATCTGCGTGAGATGGGTGTGGTGCCCCTGCTTACACGCGAGGGCGAGGTCGCCATTGCCAAGCGCATTGAACGCGGCCAACTCAAGACTCAAAAAGCTATCGCCCGCTCTCCGCTCGCCGTTAAGGAGCTGCTGCGAATCGGCGAGGCTTTAGAGGCCGGCACGGCAAACATTCGCGAGATTGTGCTTTTCTCCGAGCAAGCTGAGCTCACCGGCGACGAAGACAAAGCCGAGGAGTATCGCAGCTGGACCATCGAAGGTATTCAAAATATTCGCAAGCTCTACAAGCAAGGCCTGAAGGAATGGGAGAAACTCCGGGCCGAGCAGAAAGCCACTCGTGGAAAAAAGAGCAAGAAGCTCATGCGTCTACGCCGGAAGGTGGCGCGCATTCGTCTGGAGATTGCCCAGGAAATTGGTCGATTGAGCATGACCGAACGAGCGCGCCAGCGCTTGATCAATGCGATACGCGCCGTGCAGAAGGAAGTTCGCGACGCTGAGCGGGAGATTGCCAGCTTCACTGAGAAGCTAACCAAGAAACGAATCAAACCGGACGACCAGAAAGAATTCAAACGTCGGATTTCCGCCGCCAAAAAGCGCCTCGTACAAATCGAAGCCGATCACAACGTCGGCCCGGTGGAAATCAAACGCTCGTTACAATCGATTGTTATTGGTGAACAGCAAACGGGCCAGGCCAAACGTGAACTGGTTGAGGCCAACCTGCGATTGGTTGTTTCAATAGCCAAGAAATACACCAACCGCGGTTTGCAGTTTCTCGACCTCATTCAGGAAGGCAACATCGGCCTGATGAAGGCGGTCGACAAATTTGAGTGGCGACGTGGTTACAAGTTTTCCACATACGCCACCTGGTGGATTCGCCAGGCAATCACTCGCGCCATCGCCGATCAGGCCCGGACGATTCGCATTCCGGTCCACATGATCGAAACGATCAACAAACTCATCCGCACTTCGCGCGCCCTCGTCCAAGAGCTCGGTCGCGAACCCACCAGCGAAGAGATCGCCAAGAAAATGGATATCCCGGTCTCGAAAGTCAGGAAGGTGCTGAAAATTGCTCAGGAACCGATCTCCCTCGAAACACCTATCGGTGAAGAGGAAGATTCCCACCTGGGCGATTTCATTGAAGACAAGTCGATACTAAACCCGGCAGATGCAGTGGTTGCTTCGAATCTTCGCGAGATTACGGATGAAGTGTTGGCGACTCTGACGCCCCGTGAAGAAAAGGTCATCAAAATGCGTTTCGGCCTGGGCACCAGCGGATCCGAGCACACGCTGGAGGAAGTGGGCCAGCACTTTGCAGTTACTCGCGAGCGTATTCGTCAAATCGAGGCAAAGGCTTTGCGCAAGTTGCGACACCCCTCACGCTCACGCAAACTCAAGGCGTTTCTGGACGGCGCGCAACGATAACCGCAACAAACCTTTGGCAAGAGAATTGGGCGAAGGAATCTAATTTTCCGCGCCCTCGAAGTTTACTTGATGGAAAAGAACTGGGTGCTTCTAGCGGTGTGATCAAATTCATACTGGTAGGTGAAGCCGGGGAACTCAATCGGCCGGGTAAACTGCACCCGCACCTCCATTCGGTTGTTCTGCTGGGTTGGTGTGATAACTGCATCGGGAGGGACGCCGTACTCGGGGCCATTTTTTGCCAATTGGTCCCTTACCCAGGTGCTCTGGTAGCCCAGCGCGCTGGCAGAATCAACGTTGTGTTGCATAAGATCTTTAAAGAGGTACGCCTGGTAAGCGATGGGTACGTAAAGATAGCCGGCATACGCCACTGTACCCAAAATTGCCATCACCAGGATAAACTTTAGGCGCGCGCTTCCTCGCTCATTAGTTCGATCCGCCATAACTCTCCTCAAATATTTCTTGATGTAGTTTTTTTCAAACCTGCGCGTAACGAGTCGCGCAAGAGACTAGGGGTGATCTCTTTCCCGTCCACGATGCGAGCACGCCCTAGGCGTTCGAGCAACACCCATTTTATGCGACCGGCGACGCTCTTCTTGTCGCGTTGAACCGAGCGCATTATCAACTTTGCGTCCAGGTCGCTGGCCCTGGGCAAAGGTCCGCACAAGCGAACCGCCTCGCGGAGTAATTCTAACTCGGAAGCGGCGAGCAAACCCAGATTTTTTGAGATTTCCGCCGCTACAAGCATGCCGTGGCCCACGGCCTCGCCGTGACGAAAGCGCCGGTAACGCGTTATGGCCTCCAGCGCGTGCCCGACTGTGTGTCCAAAGTTCAAAATTCGTCTTGAACGATGATCGGTACGGTCGGGCGCTTCGCGTTCATCGCCCGAAACGATTGATGCCTTGAAGGCGCAATGATCTCTAATCAGTTGTTCCATTGTTGGCGAAACTAAAGCGTCCTTGTTGGATTTGATCGTCTCGAGGAAATCACGAGTTTGTTTAAAGAGAGTTCGGCTGCCGACGGCGCCTTGTTTGATACTCTCGCACCATCCGGCAACGAGTTCGCGCGCCGGCAAAGTTGTCAAAGTCTTCGTATCTATGATGACCGCATGGGGTTGGTGAAATGCGCCCACGAGGTTCTTTCCTAGCGGCAAGTTAACTCCGGTTTTGCCGCCAATTGATGAGTCGATCTGGGCGATGAGCGTAGTAGGAATTTGAATGAAAGGGATGCCTCGGAGGTAAGTAGCAGCGGCAAAGCCGGCCATGTCACCCACTACTCCTCCGCCCAAAGCCACTACTACATCAGTTCGCTCAAGACCAGTCTTGCTCAAAAACGAAAGCGCGTTCTCAAGCGTGGTAAGTGATTTGAACCGCTCGCCATCGCCCATTAGCCAGCGAGCGTTAAGAAGGTCCGCGGCGTGCAAACTCGCGACTGTTTGCCTGCCAAACAAAGCGAACACTTTTTTGTTTGAGATGACGGCAACGCGGCGGGCTCGATGGGGCAAACACTTGAGAATCTGAGGGCCTACTTCGCCCAGGATTCCGCGGCCTATTCTGATATGGTATCGATGCTTTACCGCTTCCAGCCGCACCTGAAGTCGCTGCAAGTTGTCAGACTCCTGTCTTATCCTTCGCTACGCAAGCATTTTGATCCAGATGGCCCGCACCAAGAATACATGGAATGACGTAGGAAGGCTCGCGCAAAGCGAATGGGCGCGACATACGTGGGAGTGCGTCGCGCCCATTCATATTCGTGGTCACTGTCCTCACCCCAGCAACCACTTGAGACGGAGGATTCACCAACCGTCTCTCTTGCCCCACAATATACATCGCAACGCTTGTGCCGTGCAAGGGATCTTTTCAGGACTTGCGGGCTTCTTTCGTTTTATTTGGAATTGCTTGGAAGCCCGCAGTTGCGACACCAGGAGCGGGGGGTCCAACGCTAAAAAGTATGAAATTTTTTCAGTGATTACCGTGTAGAACTTGCATGTGCCGAGGTGGTCTATCCCGCCCCGAGCGTCTGCCGAATCACGCTTGCAAGATCCTTTGCATACCCTTCAATCGTATTCTGGTCGTCACCCTCGATCATTACGCGCGCGAGTGGTTCGGTGCCGGAGTACCGCAACAGCAGCCTTCCTCCGGCTCCAAGTTTTGACTCCGTCTCGCGCACAAGGCTGTGGATCTGTTCCACCTCTTCAAAGGGTCGTTTCTCCCGGACCTGGACATTGACGAGCACTTGCGGATAGCGCCTGAACCCTTCGGTCAAGGCATGGAGCGGCTTTCCCTCGTCGCTCATTGCCCGTAACAGGCAAATTGTGGTGATCATCCCGTCCCCGGCCAGGCTTAGGCGCGGAAAGATAATGTGCCCGGACTGCTCTCCACCGAGGCTCGCTTCAGAGCGAATCAGTTCCTCCAGCACATACTTGTCACCAACATCCGTGCGCAGCAAACGCAACTCCAGCGAACGCAAAGCGATTTCCAAACCGATGTTACTCATCACGGTTGCAACCACTAAACCGTTGCTCAACTTGTTGCGGGCCTTCATGTAGTTAGCCAGTATCCAAAGGCTGGCATCTCCATCAACATAACGACCTTGGGCGTCGACAAACAGGGCCCGGTCGGCGTCGCCATCAAATGCCACGCCAATATCCGCACCGGCGGCAACTACCTTCCGCTGTAACGTCTCAATGTGCAGCGAGCCACAGTCACGATTGATATTCCGGCCATCGGGTTCATGATTAATAGCAATAACGTGGGCTCCCAGGCGTGTAAACAACTCGGGGGCGAGTTTGGAAGCGGCGCCGTTTGCGGCATCGATCACCATTGTCTGATGGTTCAGCGACAACCCATCGCCAATCTCGTGCTCAAGAAAATCAAGGTAGCGAGCGCGCAAAGCAGGCGCCAGGTCTACCACTGGGGGAGGAATTGTGTCTGAGCGCGCCTGTGAGTGAGCAGCGTTTCCTGCCGCGGCTCCCGTCAGGATATCGGCTTCGATGAGGCGTTCGGTATCGTCGTCCAGTTTGCGTCCGGACGGCGCAAATATCTTGAAGCCATTATCCTGGTACGGATTGTGAGAGGCGCTAATTACCACGCCTGCATCGGCTGGAAGCGACCGCGCAAGAAAAGCAACGCCGGGTGTAGTAATCACTCCCGCCGATTTGCATTCAGCGCCGGCCTCGATTGCGCCTTCAATTAACGCCTGTTCCAAGCATTCGCCAGACTCTCGTGTGTCTCGTCCGACGACTATCGACGGCCGCCGTCCGAGCGTTTCTTGCAGATGAACAGCCAACGAAATACCGACAGTGCGGAGCGTCGCAGCATCCAGTGGAAAGCGGCCTGCTTCGCCGCGCACACCATCAGTGCCAAAAAGTTTTCGTATCGGATTAGCCATTTTTTAGATAGCGAAGGAGGCTATTTGATTAAGGAGAATTGTGAAGGCTTCATCGACAAGAGCTTAATCCGATTTTTGATCGAAGCCGGCAAATCGACACGGGCAACGGTCGCTCCACTGTTTCCCAGATCAACTACGACCTTGACATCCTCCTGGCGCAGTTGGGAGATCACGGACGCAGGTCCTGCCAGCGTGATACTTGCGGTGGCGGGCTGAACGGCGCCACCGTTCGCAGAGCGGGCGGGAACGCCACTGAAACTTCTTTCAGCTCGTCGCTCACCGATCTCAATACCGACCTCCACTAAGCCATCCAGAACGTCAATTTTCTGATCAGGAATGTCGATCGCGACCTTCGAAGAAGTAAAGCTTTCCTTGCGCCCCTCGAGGGAAATAGTTTCAGTAGGTGCTTTCTTGAGGGCCTCAACCCGACTAGCCGGGCCGCGCACTCTGACACTGGTTTGCACAGGGCGAATTTCGTAAACCTCGTAGCCCTCCGGCGGACTGCCTTCAGTCCTGACCTCAACTTCGAGCGGTCGTTCGACGAGCGGTTCAAGACGAATGGGAATCGTGCTTGGCTGAAAGTACTCGATCTTCACACCCTCCGGCAGTTCCATTTCGACGCGGTCACGAGAAAGTCTGACGACGCGTTCGCCGGCCCGATGAACCCGGAGATCCACAGTGGCAACCAAATCGATCAAGCTTATGCGATCGAGTTTGTGCCGGCTGCCGCTGAGAAGCACGTCTACGGTCCGTGGGGGATCGTTACTAATGTCGAGGTTATCGGGACGGATGAAATTCAGTTGCACTCCCGTGCGAATAGTCACTGGCTTGTTCTGGCCGGTGACCGCGAACCATAAGACAAGGGTTATCGCCAGCGCGAGAAGTTTCAGGCTCCAATCCTCAACGAAGATTTTGCGCAGCCACCGCTCTACCGCGCTCGGCCGGCGGGGCACCTCAACCACAGCAGTTTCATCAATGTCCTGAAAGGGCATAGAGAACTATTTCCGATTCGATTAACGCTTTCCGATTCGATTAACGTTCGGTGATTTATTCTGAAATTTGAAATCTGAAATTATCTGAAATTTGAAATCTTAGATCTGAGATCTCAAAACTAGACCGAAGCCACTTCCTTGGTATCCGCCTCCGGCTCTACAAGCTTCTCCGGCTCTTTCTCTCGCTTGGTCACCTCCAGCGCCTGGAATATTGCCGCGCGAAGCTTGGTGGCGTCGAGGCCCCGCTTTATCTGGCCAGCCTGAATGAATGAGATAAGGCCCGTTTCTTCTGACACCACAACCGCGACAGCGTCTGTATCTTCGGTAACGCCGATCGCGGCGCGGTGCCGCGTGCCAAGATCTCGCGAGAGCCGTGGATTCAAAGTCAGCGGCAAAAAGCAGGAAGCCGCGGCGATTCGATGGCGCCGCACCACCACCGCCCCATCGTGGAGAGGTGATGCCGGATTGAAGATGCTCACCAGCAGATCGTAGCTCAGTTCGGCGTCCAGCTTCACGCCTCCATCCGTCACATTTCTCAAGCCCAGTTTGCGCTCGATGACGATCAGGGCCCCTGTTTTGGTGGAAGCAAGTGTTGTGGCAGCGAGCACGATCTCGTCGTATACGCCTTCGCCAAACTGACCCTGGTAACGTCGGGTGAAGGGCATGCGAAAGCGGTTACCAAAACTGATCAGGGCCTGTCTGATCTCGGCCTGGAAAAGCACAATGATGGCTACGCCGATGTAGAGCAGGGCGCCTCGTAAAACAAACTCGAGAGTGGCGAGATCCTGTTTGACGGCGAGCCAGTAAAGGAGGGCGAATACTCCAATTCCCGCAGCCATGGGAGCAGCGCGGGTCCCCCGAACAAGTTTCAAAACTGCATACACAACCAAGAAGACAATAATGATATCCGCGATGTTACGCGGCTCACCAAGCCTTCCGAGGTACTCCGTGTATGGCAGTAGTAACAACATCTCTTAGTTTCAAACTCTGGATTTGCGATTTGCGATTCAGAAGCGGCAATTTGTTTTCACCCAAACCGTAATCGAAAAATCCCTGGGTCCTTTCAGCCGATGTGCTGCGGCAGAGTCTCATGCGAAGCACTCTCGCTCTCGCGCGCAGTTTCCAGAAAGATCATTTCTACTTTTGGCTCGGCACGCTTAATCAAATCCTCAACCTCTTCAATAGTCCGAACAATGTCACCAGTAACCAGCTCATCGCGCAGATTAACATGGGCGTTGATCAGAATCTGCTTGGGCGCCAGGTGCATTGTCAGTAGCTCAACAACCCTAACAACGTTAGGGTGACTTTCAATTGCCTCCTTGATGGCACGGACAATCTTTGGATTTGCGGCTTCGCCTAACAACAAGCCGCGCGACGATCGGGCCAGTACAAACGCTACCACTGCCAAAACCAGCCCGATTACTATCGACGCTAATCCATCCCAGTATGCGCCATCGCCCGGGCCGGTATGATGTTCGGTGAGATAGATTCCGGCAGCGGCAATAACAATACCGAGCAATGCCGCCGAATCTTCAAAGATCACCGTCTTCGCCGTCGGGTCCTTCGACTCGCGAAGGTAGGCGAAGACCGTCAGGCCTTCGTGATGCGCCTCTTTCACTTCCTGATAAATGGCCAGGCCGATCGAGCCGGCTTCCAGCAGGAATGAAATGGCGAGTACCCAATAAGCCCAATTCAAGTTCTCCGGAGGATGCGGATGACTGAGCTTAACG
>JBOGOU010000337.1:0-13832 GCA_050748205.1 Pyrinomonadaceae bacterium
CGTAGCGCGACGCCGCTTTGGATTGGCGAGCCATAAAAACCTAAAGAATCCAAAGCGGCGTCGTTGTCGCCGCACTCCAAATTTTGCTGTCTTCATATCCTGAAAGCGTTTTTCAGCAGCCTGCTAGGCAGTCGGCGGCTGCTGCCACTCATAGTTAAAGCCGCGCTGTGACTGCAGGGCAGGTTGAGCATAGGATCCATTGGCTCCCGCAAATGGTTCTGTGAGCGCCTCTAGTGGCGTTGAGCCCTCTCAATCTCGGCGCCAATCCTTTCCACATCTACCTCAGTAAGAGGATCTGTGTCGTAGAAAAACTTCAGCGTTTTTTGTTTTTGCACTACCACTCAAGCAAATCCACGCGCACCACCCGAACAAACACGAAAATTTGTTGGTAAATATTTCCTGACCCCTTGGCATCTCTTTTGCCCATTGATTCGGCGTGCAGGTTTCTGTGTCCTAATACCGTGCAACATTTGCAATCACGATGGAGGGAATTTTATGCAGGGACCATTGCGTGGACTTCTTGCCGGAGCGGCAGGCTGGAAGTTTGGCGGGGGCTGTATCTCCACGATTCTGATATTTATCATCGTGTTTTGGCTGCTTGGATTCGTGAAGTGTTAGGCGCTGTTCGTGTCACTTTCCAGTACTCTGTTGCTTTTCCAACAACTTTTCCCACTCAGTGTGCACGAAGCCTAACTCTGGCTTGTCCACCCGCTCGTAGGTATGTGATCCAAAGAAGTCACGCTGGGCTTGAGTCAGATTAAGTGGCAGGTTTGCCGTACGATAAATATCGAAGTAGCCCAAACTTGTTGACATCGCCAAAACGGGAATACCAAGCTCGAGCGCCAGGCAGAGGAGCTTGCGCCAGCCTGGTTGTGCGTGCTCAATTTTGTTTTTGAACTCGGAATCCAGCAATAGATTTGCGAGGTTGGGCTGTCGTTGAAAAGCCTCTTTGATCCTTCCCAGAAAACGAGCGCGAATGATGCACCCACCTTGCCAGATGCGCGCAACTTCGCTGAGGTTGATATTCCACTTGAAACTTGCAGAACCCTTCTGAATTAGACGCATGCCCTGGGAGTAAGAGCAAATCTTTGAAGCGTGAAGCGCGTCCCGGACGGTAGCGATCATTTCTGTCTTGTTGAGTGCAGGCTTTGCAGCTTGCGGTCCACTAATCAGCTTGCTTCCCTCTACACGCTGCTCTTTCTGGGCCGAAATTGTTCGCGCAACGATAGCCGCATCGATCGTCGGGATCGCAACTCCGAGATCGAGAGCGATTTGACTGGTCCACTTTCCAGTTCCCTTTTGACCTGCCTTGTCTAGAACCAGATCAACCAAAGGTCTCCCCGTCTCTTTGTCCTTTACCCGCAGAATCTTTGCGGTGATCTCGATTAGATAAGATTCGAGTTCACCCTTGTTCCACTCGTCGAAGATGCCGGCCATCTCATCGGTGTTGAGTTCCAGAACCTTGCGCAACACATCGTAAGCCTCAGCAATAAGCTGCATGTCACCATATTCAATGCCGTTATGAACCATCTTCACAAAGTGACCTGATCCACCTGGCCCGATATAGGTAACGCATGGGCCATCTTCAACCTTCGCTGCTATCGCTTCCCAGATCGGCCTAATCTGCTCGTAAGCCTGTCTGTCACCGCCGGGCATCAAACTCGGGCCCAGCAGGGCTCCCTGTTCCCCGCCTGACGTGCCCGATCCAATCAGATACAGGCCATCGGATTTCAATTGCTGCTCGCGGCGCTCAGTGTCCCTGAAATGAGAGTTGCCACTATCTATCACGATGTCGCCACGCTCGAGATAAGGCTTGATGAGGTTGATGGTCCAATCGACCGGATCGCCCGCTTTGACGAGTAGAATTATCTTGCGCGGGCGTTCGAGCAGACTAACGAACTCCTGCGGCGAGCGGGCGCCAAATATTTTCTTTCCTTTCGTCGCCGCTATGAATCTGTCGAGCACAGGCGGCTCGCGGTCAAATACGGCGACAGAAAAGCCATTGCGTTCAATATTCAGAGTAAGGTTCTGGCCCATCACGCCCAGGCCAATCATGCCGATATTCGCGGATTCAGTTGCCGTCATACTGGTCACCGTCCTAGAGGAGTGTTTAGTCGCTGGCGAAACTAGCGCGGAGCCGCAAGACTCGCGTTTTATGTGGGGAAAGATAAGGCCTTGCCAATTAACTCATGCAAGTGACTGAGTCCCTTCAGAACATCTTTCCCAAGGTCCACGCGAATCGCGCGACGCCCGCGCGAGGCAAGCGAATGAAAATCGCCCAGCGCCTGTGCCTCCTTCAAGATACTAAAACTATACGACTCTCCGGGAACGGCGCGGTCAACTCGGTCGAGCGCGGTTAGTTGAATGAAGACGCCTTTATCGGCTCCTCCCTTGTGGAGTTGTCCGGTAGAATGCAGGAAACGAGGACCGTAGCCGGTAGTGGTAGCGCACTTGGTGGCATCGCGCAGCGTAGTGCGAATAGCCTGGAGCGCAGCATCGGTTTCCGGAGTCTCTTCAATGTAAACCAGGAGTGCGATGTAGTCACCGATCTTCACCTTCCTGAGGTGCGCGCGTAATGCCTCTAACACGGATGTTGAAGGCAGGCCAGTGCTCTGATCATCCACGTAGATTGTCAAAGCGCCGTCACCAACGAGCTTTTTTTGTTCTCGCAACCGGCCCTGTTTGGTGAAGTACTCGAGCAACTCTCTGGTTGCGTCCTTAGATTCCTGCACATTCGGTTGATCGAAGGGATTGATTCCCAGGCGCCAACCGGCGAAGGCGGTAGCGAATTCCCAGAGAAAGAACTCTTCGCCCAGTTCGTAAATATCTCCAAGCTGGCGGTATACAACCGGATGTCCGGCGGATTCCAGAGCTTTGAGCCTTGTCTGTGTTTCGCCATCCAAATCACCAACTGTAATCGAAACAAAGATCCGGTCATCGCCGTAAACCGAGGGTGGTCCCAATGGCTCGACATTCACCGGCACCATTCCCTTCGCTTCCTTACCAGTGCTCTCTGCTACGAGTTGTTCGATCCACAAACCCAGTGCTGATACCTCCTCGTCCGTCACGATAGTCAACTTGTCACGGCCCGCCAAAGCGCATTCGCCCATGACTGCACCAAGCCGCGCCCCCGGATTCTCCGTCACGGGAACGTCGGGTGTGCACTCGCTGATCATTGCCGCGGCCCGCTTCAGCAGCTGCTTAATATCCAATCCCATCAGCGCTGCCGGCGCCATCCCAAAATAAGAAAGAGCTGAATACCGTCCACCAATGTCTGAAGGATTGAGAAAGATGCGTTGGAAATGGTCCGCAGTGGCCATTTCCACCATTCGCGTGTTCGGATCTGTTATGGCGACGAACGAATTGCCGGGATTTGGCTTTCGTTTTGCAACCTGATCGTACCAATATTTGTAGAAGACCAGCGGCTCCGTGGTAGTGCCGGATTTCGATGCGATGATGAAAAGGCAGTGCTCGATGTCTATGCGCTTCTCAAGCGCGTCGACCACATCGGGATCGGTAGAATCGAGAACCAGTAGCTCGGGATAACCAGCCTGGAGTCCAAACGTCTGCGACAAAACTTCGGGACACAATGAGGAACCACCCATACCGCAGAGCATCACGTGATCAAACTCGCCGGAAGCGCGCGTGCGATCTGCGAAGGCAATCAGATCGTCCGCGACAGCACTCATCTGAGCCGCCACGGTCAGCCAACCAAGCGAATTGCGAATGATCTTCTGATGCGCTTCCTCAGATTTCCATAGCGAAGCATCTTTGTCCCAGATACGTTTAACGACATTTGCCTGCTCGGCTTCGGCAAGAGCATCAGCTACCTTCTCAGCGTATTTTCCCAACGAGACGTTCAGTTGCCCCGAAAGCATTCTTGTCATCTCTCAGTCACCCAGATGTGTTTGCCGGAAGGTGCAGTTTAGCACGAGACGTGTCGATCCCAGGCTCAACACAAAAAGTGCCACTCAACCACAGTACCATTTGCGGTAGCCAATGGAGACCGCGACTCAACTCACATAACACCACTCAATACGGAACCGTATTGAGTATGAGTTCAGGATCCCTTTTCAAATCACCCGGCTTAACTTTTCATTGTTCTTGTAATAGAGTTCAATGAAGCAAAGACTACAATTAAGAGGGTGATTTATGACGCAAAAGAAGCGAGCACTAATCGTCGTCGATGTGCAGAACGACTTCTGTCCCGGGGGAGCATTGGCAGTGGCCCATGGCGACGAGGTTGTTGAGCCGCTAAACAAGAAGATCGAAGAATTTCTCGCGCGTGGGGAACCGGTTTTTAAGAGCCGCGATTGGCACCCCTTAAAGACAAAACATTTCGCAGCCTACGGTGGCGCCTGGCCGGTCCATTGCGTTCAGGGAACGAAAGGAGCGGAGTTTCATCCCGCCCTGCTTGACGACATTCACATTCGAGTGATTTCAAAGGGCCTTGGCGATGAAGACAGCTACTCGGCTTTCGATGGTACGGATCTGGGGCTTCAGCTCGAGCGGCTCGGCATCGAAGAGGTGTGGGTCGGTGGTCTGGCGACAGACTACTGTGTGAAGAATACGGTGCTTGACGCTCGCAAAAGTGGATTTCGCGTCAAGGCTATGAAAGATGCGATGCGCGCAGTAGAGCTGCAACCTGGCGACGGCGATCGCGCCCTGGCGGAAATGCGCGCCGCGGGCGCTGAGGTAGTGAAGAGTGATGAGTGATGAGTGATAAGTGATAAGGCGGAAAAAACAATGACCTCACCAAATGAAAGGACTTCACAAATGAGACCTCACGAAAAACTCAAGCTTTGGAGAAGAGCGATTTGCGTGAACGCGACTACCGGGAGATTAGTGATGAACTTGACCACATCGGGCGTATGATTGTTGGTCTTTACCAAAACGTGAAGGCCAGAACCAGATAGGCTTGGCCCATTCACAGAGTTCGCCTTATCACTTATCACTTATCACTCTTCAGCCTTATGGGCACCCTTAACTTCGATCGTTATCACGCGGCCATGGGCGACGCCTCTTACAAAGACGTTACGCGTCTCCATGACAAGCTTCTGAGCGATGCACGCGCCACTTTTTATGTTACCCAACGCAAGCTGCCTTTCGCTCCTTGTCTGGGCCACGAACGTTTGGTTCGGTTGCTAGTTGACAGCCAAATTGATCGGCCGCGGTTAAGATTTCTGGAACAGGATCGTGGTGGCCTCAAGCTTTTCGCCAGAGCCATCGAGGACATACAGTTTGTGGGCACCATTCGTGCCGTGCGTCCAGGAACGATCGTCTTTGCGAACCAACCTTTCGCCGACATCACAGGCAGCTTTGGCTTAACGCAGGCCCAGGAGATTAAGTTTGAGCATGCGTTCGATCTGCCGATGACAACTGCCAGCACGGCAATGCAGTTTCGCATGGCGGCAGGCGACCATCGTTGGCTTTCTGATTTTTCTCTGCGCCGCAATGGCGACATCGAACGCGCCGTTGACATCGCCACTTACGCTTTCATTGGCGGCTTCAACGACACTTCAAACATGGAAGCCGCCCATCGTCTGGACATTCCTGCTGTCGGCACAGAAGCCCACTACTGGCAGCAAGCCTACATCGAATACCTTTACCGGCCCGAAATTGAACCGCGCACAGGCAAGCCCAAGCATTTCGAACAAGTGGCCTTTGAACGTTGGCTGGATGCCAATCCGAATGGCACGACCCTGCTGCTCGATACGATTGATGTTTACATGGGCGCCGTGCATGCAGCCATGGCCGCTACTTCCACCGAGGCCAGGCGGCGTGCGTTCAAAGGTTTCCGTGTTGATTCCGGCGACCTGGCGGAACTCGGGGCCTGGTGCCTGCGTTTCTTCGAAGGCAATGGACTGCCCGGGTTGCGCGCAAACCTCACGGGCGACCTGGATGTCCCAAAGATCAAGCGAATTGTTGAGGAGTTTCCGGAAGTTGCGGGCTTCGGCATTGGCACAAAACTGTCGAGCGAAGTGCCCGCAGTCGCCGGTGTAATCTTCAAGCAGTGTTTGATCGAAGGCCAGCCAACGCTCAAGGCATCAAACTCTCTGGACAAGACTACTCTTCCCGGTCGGCTTCAGGTATTTCGCGGCATCGATACAAACGGAAACTGCGTCGCCGACGTAACCGGACTCGACGATGAGAATATCGAGATTCCAGGCGCGGCGCGTGTGGAACGCCTCCTGGTTCCTTTCTGGGAAAACGGCCAACATTCAGCGATTCCCTCTATCACGAAACAAAAGGCAATCGTCGAGGACCAGCGTAAGCGTTTTCCCGACATCAACAGCTACCCCTGCCGGCCGAGCGACCGTCTGCGAAAACTTCGCGACGACCTCACGGCACAAATGCGTGCGGACAATTCCGGTTGGGAAGAAGTGGTCAGAATGCCGGAGATGGTGCCCGAAATGACGCAAACGAAGTAGCACAAGCGGCGCGGGTTTCAGCAGTCTATTTGATCGGCGTACTTCTTAGCTTTGCCTTGTCCTTTGTTGGAGCAATGCCCTTTCGAATCCCAGTCCCCGCGTTGCTGGCTAACTGACCGAATCGATGCACGCGAGTTGACTTGAGACGCAATAATTATACTCCAGCCGTGATATGAGTGAGTTACAGTGGAAGGTGTCTTTCTTGTGCTCAAGTACGGTGCTCTCTTAATTTCGCTCGGTGCGAAAGTTGCCAATGCTCCGGGTGCAGTTCCATCTTGTTTGAGGAGAGACACCGATGTTCAAGAGACTCTTATCGCTGGGGCTCATGGCCGTGTTACCAGGCATGGCGACGTTTAGACCGACGTATTGCCTGACGCAAGACGACCGCGAGACAGCCCAAGCTGAGAAAGTAAGAACCACAATCATCAAGCATGGCATCGGCAAGAGGGCGAGGGTTGAAGTCAAACTAAAAGACAATACAAGGCTGAAGGGCTACACTAGCGGCATAGCAGATGATCATTTTGTGGTGGTAAATCCCAAGACCAGCGAGGTCACAACTGTTCCATATTCACAGGTCGAACAGTTGAAGACTAAAAGACCCTCGCCTCTAGTTCCGCTTGCTCTTTTAGGCGGGACGATCGGGGGCTTGATGCTCTTCGTAGTTCTCTCGCTGCGTGGGTCATGACACAATAAAGGTCAACGTCTTTACTGGTACTGCGGGCGTCTCGCCCGCCGAGCGTCCTGCAGCACGCTCTGGTCTGTTTGAAAGAGAGGCTCCCTCTTTGTTAACGCTGTGAATAGCAAGCGCGTCAAAGTCATCGGATTGGTCACGAAGGCGGTGTTTGGCTCGCTACCGATGTTTACTCATGGCTATCTTATTTTATTTCGAGGGAGCAGGCTTTTTGACGCACTGACTAACAGCTCTTAAGCGACGGAGGCGTTAAGTGATCAAGACAATCCTGGTGCTTGGGACTGTGGTAGCGGGAGTAGCCGCGCTAATCGTTACCGGGTTATGGCTGACGCATCCGACAACGGATATCGAGCAGCAGCGTCTCTACTTTGATGCGTTCAAAGCAATTGGTATCGGGTTTCTGGTAGCATTGCTCGGAACGCTTATTCCGAACCTTATACTCGAGAGTCGCGACAACTTCGAACGGGCAAAGCAATCCCGGATGGCCTATAGTCACGCAAAAACGTCGGTCATTTACCTGCCGGGGACTCTGGCAGTGCTCAAGTACGGCGACGCAATGGGGGCGCTTCAGGAGGCGCATCGGAAACTGCACATAGCCGAAACCTATGGAAAGGAACTGGGCGAATATCTCAAGTGGTATGGCGATAAGGGGACCTGGACTGACCAGACCTACTGGGAGTTAACGGCCGTCCGAATACTGCTTCAGTCTCGTGCAGATGAATGGGAGAATTTGAGTCCTGGTGAACGCACGCTAATCGTTGACCACGCGCTACTGCTCATCCGGGACCTTTTCGGCCCAAAGGGTAAGGAGTGGAAGCAGCTTCCTACGAAAGAGAGAGAGGCTAAGGCAGAAGAGTTGGTGGCGAAGATCAGCGGCCATGCCACTGTTACCTAAGCTCTGCGAAGATTAGCGTTAGATAAAAGTGGATTACGCCGATAGGGTCGATTAGTTATGAGAGCCGAAGAATGGTTCGCGATGGCAGTGAGAGTAATTGGAGTTGTTGTGTTCCTTCATGGAGTCGGATATCTATTTGACTCCGCTCTGTTTCGTCTTGGCTACTTCAACTATCCGGAAACCAGCCCGAGTTACTACGTGATTGCGGGAATCTCCTACGGCATTGTTGGGCTGTATCTTATGCGGGGCGCTCCTCATATTGTCAGGTTTGCTTATTCACTAGAAGAGGGGGAGGACGAGGACGAGGAAAAGAAAGAGAAGGGTGACGATGAGGTGGCTGATCAACATGACGTCTAACATGGTCAAACTAGACTTTGCGCCTTTGCCCCTTTGCGTCTTTGCGTGAAACTTCCCTGATTTGCGGTGGAGACCGCTCTGTTGTTTAAAAAAAATCGCATGACTCTATCCCAGAATGACAAGGCGAATCGGTTCAAAGCACTGCACGAACGGCCGGGCGCATTCGTGATCGCGAACGTATGGGACGCAGGTTCCGCTCGCATCCTGGCTGGTTTGGGCTTCGAGGCGCTTGCCACATCAAGTGGAGCCTCCGCTGGAGTGCTTGGCCGCCGCGACGGCACAGTGACGCGCGACGAGGCATTAGTGCAGGCCCGGGCCATCGTGATGGCCACCGATCTTCCGGTGTCGGCGGATCTAGAGAAGGGCTTCGGCGACGGGCCGTCAACCGCCGCAGAGACAATTCGCCTCGCAGGTGAGGCGGGATTAGTGGGCGGATCCATTGAAGATGCCACCGGCAACAAGGACAAGCCCTTGTTCGACATCACTCACGCGACTGAGCGCGTGCACGCAGCCGCTGAGGCAGCACACTCGCTTCCCTTTCCCTTTACTCTTACAGCCCGCGCGGAAAATTTTCTGCGCGGTAATCCAGATCTTGACGACACGATCAAGCGACTGCAGGCCTTTGAGAATGCTGGTGCAGATGTCCTGTTCGCGCCAGGATTGCCTGACCTCGCGGCGGTACGCGCAGTCTGTGCTGCGGTATCAAAGCCGGTCAACTTCATGGTGGGCATCAAGAACAAATCATTTACAGTCGCTGAGCTCGAGGCCGTCGGTGTCAAGAGGATCAGTTTGGCTGGCTCGCTTTATCGTGCAGCGATGAGTGGACTGTTTGCAGCTGCCAATGAGGTAAAGGAGAAAGGCACATTCGAGTATCTCGACCGTTCCCTGACCACTCCGGAATTGAACGACTTCATGCGGGGTTAAGAGATCGAGATACCGCTCGCCAGCCACAGATACACATGGATTGACACGGATCTTAAAAGCCCCATTGAGAATATCTTACTGAGTTGTTCCGATCTATCTTTTTGTCGTGTCCTGAGCTTATCTTCGCATAGTCGATCGTCGATCCAGTCGCGTGAACATTGAGTTTGCGACTCAAAATCACTATCTTCAGCTATGGACATCAGAAGAATAGACACGCCGAATGCACCAAGCCCGCGCGGCCACTACTCGCAGGCAATCGTTCACAATGGCCTCGTCTTTGTCTCCGGACAGCTCTCAATTGATGCGGCTGGCGAGAAAAAACCGGGATCAATCGAAGAGCAAACCGAACAAGCGCTAAAGAACGTCGCTGAGATCCTGAAAGCTGCCGACAGCGATTTGAGTCGAGTACTAAAGATGACAGTTTACGTTTCAGATATTAAGTCGTGGGGCGCCGTCAACGAAGTCTACAAAAGAATAATGGGCGAGCATCGTCCGGCGCGTGCGGTGATTCCCACTGGAGAGTTGCATTCCGGCTTTTTGATTGAGATTGAGGCAATCGCTGCCACTTTCGGCACGACTAACGTCCGCAGCGGCTCGTGATTATCCGATGCTTAAGCCTAAGGAGTTGTGAAGATGAATATTAGCTACCTAAAGAAGCCACTACTGGTGTTTGCCTTCGTAGCGGCTATTGCGGTTCCGATCACTTTGGGTCAGTTAGCAGCTAAGGCTGTCGCGCAGCAGGCGACTACGCAACTGCCGGCCTACCCACTTAGGTTCGGCGTCTTTGTCGCGCGTTTTGAACCAGGCGGCACTTTTACTCTCAAGGGTGATCACTGGCCTGAGTTGAGCGGCAATTGGAAGATGAATGGCGCTGAGATTGCCTTCCTGCTGTCCGGCGGTCCGGGCGGGTGCGACGGAACCGGTCGCTCCTGATCGATGGAACGGGAAGACGGGCGAAAACATTCTCTGGCACACGCCAATTCCCGGTCTGGCACATTCGAGCCCCGTCGTTTGGGGACAGCGGATCTTCGTTACGAGCGCCATTAGCAGTGACCCTAAGGCAAGCTTCCGCCCCGGTCTCTACGGGGATGGTGATGCCTCGAAAGATCGCACGCGTCACCGTTGGGTGATCTACGCACTCGACAAACGCGATGGGAAAATTCTTTGGCAGCGCGTCGCCCACGAAGGCGAGCCCCTCGACAAGCGGCACATCAAATCCACCTACGCCAACTCTACACCCGCCACTGACGGGCGCATCGTGGTCGCGTGGTTTGGATCGCAGGGCGTCCATGCCTACGATCTCAACGGGCATTTTCTCTGGAAGGTCGATCTTGGTCGCCTCGATCTGGGCGCATATGACATTCCGACGTATGAATGGGGGCCAGCCAGCTCGCCGATCATCTGGAACGGCCTTGTCATTCTCCAATGCGATACGCAGACCGACTCATTTCTCCTCGCTCTGGATGCCGCTACCGGTAAAACGATCTGGAAGACCGACCGCGATGAGCTTCCCTCCTGGGGCACGCCAACGGTTGCGATGACATCAGCCGGCCCTGAGCTGGTCGCGAACGCGTCCAACTACATACGCGGATACGACCCTCGCACGGGGAAAGAACTCTGGCGGCTCGGCCGCAGCTCGAAGATCACGGCGCCAACGCCCATTTTTGCGGAGGACTTGTTCGTCGTCGCCAGCGGCCGAGGACCCGAACGGCCCATTTTTGTGGTGCGGCCCAATGCTAGCGGGGATCTCACTTTGCCGGAGGGCAAGGCGAACAGCGAGGCAATAGTCTGGAGCCGCACTGGTCGGGGGTCTTACATGCCGACGCCGCTCATCTACAATGGCATCCTCTACGTCCTCGCCAATAACGGTACCTTCGATGCCTACAAATTGCAGACTGGTGAGGAAATTTATCGCCAGCGACTACCTCAAATCGGCAGCGGGTTCAGTGCGTCGCCGGTAGCGGCCGACGGCAAGATCTACCTCTCGAACGAAGACGGCGAGATTCTGGTGGTCGCAGCCGGCCAACAATTCAACCATATCGCAACCAACACGATGGGAGAGTTGTTGATGGCGACGCCGGCGCTGTCGGACGGTGTCATGTATGTGCGCTCCGCGGCGAGCGTGTTCGCCATCGCGCGGAAGCCGTAAGCGATCTAGAGGACCGATAGGACTTATTGGACCTATTGGATAGGCGGAGCGAATTGTCGAGAAAATCCTAAAGTGAGGAATCTTATGGAAAGGTCTCGTGCTTTCCGAGCAATCTTAACTGGGGGTCTGATCGCCGGAGTATTGGACATTACGGCCGCGATAGTAACGACTCTCTTGCGGGGAGGAAGACCGGCTCAGATGCTGCAGTCAATAGCCAGCGGAGTCCTGGGCGATGTTTCCTACCAGGGTGGCCCCAAAACCGCGGCGCTCGGGCTTATGTTGCACTTTGTAATCGCGCTCGGGGCAACTGCCGTCTTTTTTGGTGCTAGCCGCTGGCTCGGGTTTCTGGTGCGGCAGGCAATCATTTCTGGCTTGCTCTACGGTGTCGTCGTTTACTTCTTCATGAACCTGGTTGTACTGCCCCTCTCAAGAGTTCCGTTCAAGGTCACATTCCGTCCGTCCGGGTTGATAATTGGCCTAATTGTGCACATGCTTTGCGTCGGGCTGCCCATCGCGCTCGTCGTGCGCCGATACTCGAATGAAGTCAGTACCGTAACGCGGTAGCGTCGGGTCGTTCTCGGTCAGCATGTATTCTGGCTAAATCCCGTAATAGTTTTGCGGTAAGGCCACCTTGCTGCGCTGCCCATTTCCCAACTGCAGGCATTTGGTAATTCCGCAAATCAGACGCGCTCATGTATACTGTAAAGTCAATCCCCGCAAATATTACTAAATGAAAAAGACGGAGTTGCTAAACAGAATGAGACTCATAATCATCTTGTCTTTGCTGATTTGTGTGCCGGTGATGGCCCTGGCCCAACAGAAGTCACGCAAACTTTTTCCTTACAACTACACGATCGACGACCTTCCGAACGGATTGCGCCTGGTCACTGTGCCGACGGACTATCCAAACCTCGTGGCCCTATACATCGTCGTGCAAACCGGCTCGCGGAATGAAGTTGAGCCCGGCAAGAGCGGCTTTGCGCATTTTTTCGAACACATGATGTTTCGCGGAAGTGAAAACTACACGGCCGATCAGCGCGAGGCGATCTTCAAGCGCGCAGGCGCAGAAACCAATGCTTACACGTCGGATGATCGCACGGTTTACCATGCGACTTTTTCTAAGGACGATCTCGACGAAATCATGAAAATGGAGGCTGATCGCTTCATTCGTCTGAAGTATGCTCTGCCGCAATTTCAGACTGAGGCACTGGCCGTCAAGGGTGAGTATGACAAGAACAGCGCTAATCCCTTCTCAAAACTTTACGAAGTGCTGCGCGAGACAGCTTTCAAAACACACACGTACTCACATACGACGATGGGCTACCTGAAAGACATCCAGGACATGCCTAACCAGTATGAATACAGCCAGGAATTCTTCAAGCGTTTCTACCGGCCCGAGTACGCCACGGTTGTATTGGTAGGCGATCTGACGCGCCAACGCGCTCTCGACCTGACAAAGAGATATTTCGGCGAATGGCAGCGCGGCAATTATGCGGCGAATATTCCCGCCGAACCCAAACAAACCGAGGCCCGCACGGGGCACGTCGATTGGCCCTCGCCTACTCTGCCGATTGTGGCTGTCGCGTTTCGTGGACCGGCCTACTCAGACGTGGAGAAAGACAAGATGGCGCTGGACCTATTGGCGCAAGTGGCATTTGGCGAGAACTCCGATCTCTACCAGAAGCTTGTGTTAAAGGAACAGAAAGTAGACATCCTGGGGCCGGACTTCAGCAACCAGATGGATCCGGAGTTATTTGTAGTGTTAGCGCGGATTAAGGATCCAAAGGACGTCGATTATGTGCGCGACCAAATTCTGTCGACTTTCAAGCGTTACACCGGCGAGTTGATTCCCGCCGCCAAACTCGAAGCCACACGTTCACGTTTGCGCTACAGCTTCGCAATGGCCATGGACAGCTCTGATGCCATCGCGTCCACGCTGGCTCCTTTCGTCTCGCTGCGGCGGTCGCCCGAAACGATAGATAAGCTGGCCGCGTTGATGGAAACTATTTCACCTCAAGACGTACGCGATCTCGCGGCGAAGTATTTCCGGGACGACAGCCGCACCATTGTTACTCTCGCCACTAAGGCGAAGGATTCGGCTAAGACCGACGTGAAGGAGGCGAAAAACTAATGAAACGTCTTTTCATAACCACGCTCGTCTCGCTTGCACTCATAACGCCCGTAGCGGCGGTGGGTAATCGACAAAAAACCATGTCTACAAAGATCGCTAATGTGGCGCTTCCTAACCGTTCACCGCTCGTAACTTTTCGCATCGTCTTCATGACGGGTGCGGCCGCCGATCCGAAGGGAAAAGAGGGCGTTGCGGCTTTGACAGCGGCAATGCTGGCGCAAGGCGGCACGAGAACCATGTCCTATGAACAGATT
>JBOGOU010000338.1:0-5224 GCA_050748205.1 Pyrinomonadaceae bacterium
ACTTTTATCCCTATTTAGGTTCACTTTAACGGATAGACTACCATCTTCTGGAATCCAATGCATATTCACGCGGGTGTTGGATCAGTTTGATGTGGCATTTGCATCTTGCGCTTGATCCCACGGGCGAGACGGCCGTGCCACTTTTCAAACTGACCCACTACATTCACGCGTCATGTGGGTCACAACCATCAAAACCTGCGCTATAATCCCGCGCGAAATAGCGGCCAGTCCTACTGTTACTCCTGTACTTCAGGTTCTTCAAACGGCGCAAAAGCAAAGTGGAGCAATCCCTCATGTTAAATAATGGACTATGGACCAGGCCTCGGGTCCTGTTCGTGGTTATTGCACTGTTGGCGGTTGGCCTTCTGGCTTGCGGCTACCTGCTGCGATTTAGCCCTGTTACGACCGTAATACTAGTGAGACACGCAGAAAAAAACATCGAGCCAGGTAATCCGGATCCAGCTCTGAGCCCGGCGGGACGGGAACGCGCGCAGGTATTGGTCCACATGCTGGGGAAAACCGGTATTACCGCGATCTATGCCACTCAATATCAGCGGACACAATCGACTGCAAGTCCCCTGGCGCAAAGCTTAGGGATAAAGATCAACCAACTCGAAGCGCTTAATGTAAAAGAATTAGTGAGGCAGATTAAGTCGGACCATGTCGGGGGCGTTGTATTCGCAGCAGGCCACAACAACAGCGTCCCGGAAATTATTGCGGCCCTGGGCGGCGTGAATTACCCAATCATCCCAGAAAGCGAATACGACAATATGTTCATCGTGACAGTCCAGAGATTTCGCAAAACAAGAGTCGTGCAGCTCAAATATGGGAGTCAGGCTCAGGCAACAGGAAACCAGCAAATGGTGAGTCAATAGCTTGCCGGCGGACCAGGACAACGACGAGCGGAGAGTCAAATGAACAAAAAACAAATCAGGTCCAAGCGATCATTGGCGACATCATCCTCAACTAAAACCAGCGGCCTCGATCGGCGGACCTTCGTCAAGCTCCTTCCCGCCCTGGGCGCAGCTACGGCAACCGTTCCTTACCTGAAGAACCCAACTGCCATTGCACAGACGCCTTCCCCTACACCAATGGCTTCGCCTTCTCCATCCCCTTCACCTGTTCCCTTGCGTGTAACGAAGGAGATGCTGCGCGGCGCTGAGCAACTGTTCGGGATTGAGCTGACGGACGCGCAAAAACAGATGGCCCTGCAGAACGTCAACACAAACCTGGAGAGATACGAAACTCTGCGCAAGATTAATGTTCCACTCGATACCGAGCCGGCAACTTTGTTTCGCCCCGCACTCCCCGGTAAGGCATTCAACCTGAAGCCCGCTAAGTTCAAGCTCGGGAAAGTCAGCGTCCCCAAGTTCGCTGCGGTTGAAGATTTGGCATTTGCCACAGTTCCCCAGCTCGCCGAAATTGTTCGGAACCGAAGGATCTCATCGGTTGAACTCACCAGGATGTATCTCTCACGTTTGAAGCGTTACGGCCCGAAACTCAATTGCACTGTAACGCTCACTGAGGAGCTGGCGCTCAAGCAAGCAGAAGCCGCCGACCAGGAGATAAAACGTGGGAAATATCGCGGTCCACTCCATGGCATTCCCTGGGGCGCAAAAGATCTCTTTGCTACGAAAGGTATCCGCACCACGTGGGGAGCAGAACCGTATCGTGATCAAGTAATTGATTATGATTCGACTCTGGTAGAGCGCTTACAGGCCGCCGGTGCCGTTCTTGTCGCGAAGCTTTCAATGGGTGCACTTGCGCAAGGCGGCCGCTGGTTTGCTGGTATGACCAGAAATCCCTGGCAGGTAGAAGAAGAAAGAACCGGCTCAAGTGGCTCTTCCGCGGGACCAGCATCAGCGACAGCGGCCGGACTGGTGGGCTTTTCCATCGGCACTGAAACGCTGGGCTCAATCATTTCACCATCCTCGCGCTGCGGCGTGGCCGGCTTGCGTCCGACCTACGGTCGCGTCAGTCGCTACGGCGCAATGGGACTCAGTTGGACGATGGACAAGATTGGACCAATCTGTCGAGGCGTTGAAGACTGCGCGGCTGCTTTGCAAGCCATTTATGGTCCCGATGAAAAGGACCTGACAGTGGGCAACGTCCCTTTCAATTGGTCGCCTCAAAGGCCACTCGGTCAAATGCGGATCGGCTTTATCAAGACGGAGTTTGATCAGCAGCAAGACCCTGAGCGGAAAGCGATCTACCAGTCAGCACTTGAAGCTCTCAAGAATGCCGGCGCGAAGTTGGAGCCGATCGAGATGCCAAAGTTCTCCACCGCCGCATTGCGAATTATTCTGGTCGCGGAAGCGGCAACAGCATTCGACGATCTAACACGCAGCGGCGGTATTAACCAACTTTCCGGCCAGGAGCCGGGTGACTGGCCCAACACGTTTCGCAGCTCTCGCTTCATCCCGGCGGTTGAATATATCCGCGCGCAACGCGCGCGCACTCTGTTAATGCGCGAGATGGACGCTTTGATGTCCAAGTGGGACGTATTCGTTTCGCCGGCGCCCGGCAGCGCGAGCCTCCTGATCACAAATCTCACGGGACATCCGGCAGTTTGCGTTCCGTGTGGATTTCCCAAGGGTTTGCCGCAATCCATTATGTTTACCGGCGGGCTGTATGACGAGGCGGCGCCGCTGCGAGTGGCGCTAGCGTACGAGCAGGCCACTAACTGGCACACAATGCATCCGAAGATGGATTGGGCTTAGATCGTAACGCAACGCACAGAACCATTTGCGGTAGCCAATGGATCCTAAGCTCAACACTAATGGAAGCACTCACAGCTCTCAACTCAGACTGGAACGACTCACAGGGCTTCCATCAGTGTTGAGCCTGGGATCCATTGGTTACCGCAAATGGTTCTGTGAGGGCTTCCATTGGTGTTGAGCCTGGGATCCATTGGTTACCGCTGGGTCAGGCGGGGTAGGTCAAGCACCAGGGCCACATTTCCATCGCGCAACTCGGTGGCTCCGGCAATGCCGGGCCAGCGCGCAGCGTGACGTCCAAGATTGCGAACAAGGACTTCTTCAGATCCCTCAACTCCATCAACAATGACGCCTATGCGCCTGTTCTTCTGGCCGCGAACATTTTCGCTGCCTAACTCGCAAGCGAGGATCGTGAGCCGGCCTGCCGTAACTGGTTGATCTGGCGTTTGCCCCAGCACTTTGCGGAGGCGAATGAGGGGCAGCACATCTTTGTCAGAGGTAAGCGTCTCGCTTTCTCCATCAGTTTCGATTTGATCCGCCTCGATCATCTGGGTCTTGACGATCTGTTTGGCATCGATGCAATACCGGCTGCCCCCGGATAACACTACAGTCGAATGCAGCAGACCAAAAGTCACGGGAAGCCGAATTTCAAACGTTGCTCCCTTGCGGGGTTCGCTTGAGACTCTAAGTTCCCCACCCACTTGTTCTACTGCGGTCTCTACAACATCCAGACCTACCCCGCGACCTGAAATAAATGAAGCCGAAGGTATGGTTGTAAACCCGGGACGAAAGATGAGTCGCAGGCTGCGGTCCATGTCCACAATTACGTTCCTGTCGATGATCCCCATTCTGATTGCCGCGCGGGAAATTAGTTCCGGATCCACTCCGCGACCGTTGTCGATAACGCGTAAACAGGTTTGCTTTCCTTCGCTGGTGGCCTCGATGCGAACCAGCCCACGCTTTCTCGTCGGCGATGCAGGACCTGGCTCCGCCGCTTCGATCCCATGATCCACCGCGTTACGGACAAGATGGACGAGCGGATCTGCTATGGCGTCAGCCAGTAGCCTGTCGAGTCGGAGTTCTGCACCGACGATCTGGAAATCAATTTCCTTATGGCTCAATCGTGCAGCGACCCTGCCGGCTCGCGCAGCCCTCTGAAGAATGGGGCCAAGCGAGACCATGCGAAGACCGATCAACTCCTTTTCAACGCCCAGGAAGGATCGCCTTATCTGGGCGTCCAGTTTGACGAGTTCCTCGCGAACATCTTGATCAATTTGTGTCTGCGACAGCGCCAGATTCAGGGCCTTCGCGGTCGTGCGAAAGAGCTCGTAGTTAGACGAGATCAGGCGATCCAGTTCATCGAGATCAGTGCGAATGAAGTTGGAGAGAGATGATCCGGACATCATTCTTAACCTTGCAACACGCGAGCTGGACTGGCTCCCTTCGGGATTTGCGTAAAGCCGGCCGGCCCCGAAACTGGTGACGTTCACTCCAGGCAAATCAGTAAAATCAAGCTTCACGTCCTGTGGGTTGGATTTGCTGGCGAACAGAACCCGAAAGTTGATCTTGTCGGAATGATCTGGGTCAACCGCGGGAGCTGTGGCGATGATCTCTCCACGCTCTCCCAGTTTGTCTTTCAACCTGGAAAACTGATCGTCAAAACTGTCGATAGCAAAGCTGGTCGTGACTACACAGAGGAAAGCTCCTTCTTCGACCGCTTGCACTAGCCGGTGTTTCTCGTCATCAGTTAGAGACTGCCAGATCTCAAACGGGACTTTGCTGAGTATCGTTTCGCTATCTAACCCGGGCCTCACGGGAATTCCCTGCGCCACCGCCTGCATGCGGTCAAACAATGGTAGACGCGAGGATTCCACTACACCTGAGGATGCAAGATGCAAGCTTTCCGAGAGCGCGTTGGCCGCGTCTTCACACGCGTTCAGAACGTCGTCATCAACGGCTGTTCGTCCGGCGCGAACCGAGCTAAGCAAACTCTCAAACTCATGGGCAATTTCGCTTAGCCCATCAAGGCCAAAAGTAACTGCCGAACCCTTAACGCGATGGACGCGCCGGAAGATTGCGTCTATAAACTCGCGTCGTACCTGAACACCATGCGATTTCTCACGCAGCTCATCCAGGTCGTCTAATATTGACTCGATGAGATCGTCTGTCTCTGCGAGGAATTGGCGCCGGCTTTGATTCACGGCTGAATAGTAATGGGTAAACGTTAAATGGTGAATAGCGAAAATGAAGATCCTCGTCGTAAGGTGTAGGGTGCCTCCGTGGGAAACCCAAAAGGCCCTACGGTAATTTGCAGGTAAGGCAGGCGGACCCAGTACCAGTCTCCCCTCTGAAAGCCATTCAACTCAAAGTAAATCACTCAGGTCTATGAACCTCACAGGTCAGGAAGGTGGGCTTGCCCCCGCCCAAGTTGCCACAGCATTCACCTCGGAAGAAATCACTGAAGGCGGAGACTCTCCTGTAACCTTGAAGGCTGTTGAAACTTGAGG
>JBOGOU010000339.1:0-3848 GCA_050748205.1 Pyrinomonadaceae bacterium
CCGTTGAAAGGTTCAAAGCTAAATGTGCGTCCGTTGTAAGTTATTGAAATGATTGGTGCCGAGGGTGGGATTCGAACCCACACGACCTTGCGGTCAACGAATTTTAAGTCCGTTGGAAGCGGCATCACGTAGTCTTACCAAACGATAAGAGCCCGTATTTATGCACCAAGCGGTCGTCAAAGTATCGCTTCGTCTCGTTACGTATCAACAGGTGCCGCGACCATCTTAGGCCCATCCGCCATGTTTATGGACCGTGCTTGGCTATTTCGCGCTCGCACCGAACGAGTACAACGAATTACGTGTACGGATGTAGAGATTGCTACCTGCAATTGCAGGTGAGGCCCAAACCTCTTCGTCCAGATCGTTCATGGCGAGAATCTCCCACTGCCGGTCGGCTTTAAGCACAGTCACTTTGCCGCTCGCACTTACGAGAAAGATCTTGCCATCCGCCGCGACAGGAGATGCGTAGTAATCCTCCAGCGCATCGGGCGTCCGACCCTGTTTCAGAATCTGTCCGTTCGCCGGGTCGAGACTGGAAACAATCCCACCCTCTTTCATCAGATACATCACGCCGCGATAGATTAACGGCGCAGGAATACTCGGGTAGGATTTCTTAACGCGCCAACCAACGTTCGAATTCGTGAGGTCGCCCCGACCTCCTAAGCGGATTGCAGTAAGACCGTGGCCCGCTGTGGTTGAATTGCGGACGAAGTCGTATTCGGCACGCTCGATGTTTCCGTCATTGTTCGAGTCCAACCATCCAAAGTGATCGTAAGCCTCAGCATGAGACTTCATCTCCTCACGTGAATTCTTTGGTCCTTATTGCTGTCGGCCTTCAGAGTTTCGTCGAAGGGTGGCAAAAACGGTTCATCACCGCCGTCCGCCGTCACGTAGACCATGTCTGTTCCAACGACCGGCACACCTTTCGGATACGAGCCAATTCTGGTCACCCACCACAATCGCTCTCCCTTATCCAGAGAATATGCATCGACGGTGTGTGAACCGAGGACGATCACTTGCGCCGGTCCATCCTTCGGCTTGTAAATGGCTGGAGTAGAATACGCCTCATAGTTTGGACGGCTCTTCTTCCAAAGCTCCTTTCCATTGCGCGCATCGATAGCAATGATGAAAGAATCTGTTCGCTGATCACACACCATCATCAGCGTGTTACCAGCAAGCACAGGCGATCCACCCATGCCGTAGAAGCTGTTGAAAGGTCCCAACGGCACTCGCCATCGCTCCTTGCCATCTGGTCCATAGGAGATCAATCCGAGTTCCGCAAAAAACACGAACACGTTCTTTCCGTCGCTAACCGGACTCGGCGAGGCTGCATCATTGGCCTTATAGATCGGCATGTGTCGCACGCGTACAACATCGCGGCGCCACAAAGGTCTTCCTGTTTTTCGATCCAGAGCGAGTGTGATCAGTTTGTCGTCTTCGCTCGCGGTCAGAAATACGCGGTCGGCAGTCACCACTGGCGACGATCGTGCGAAGGGCACCGGTGTTTTCCAAACGAGATTCTTGGTCGAACTGAACTCAGAAGGCAGCGCAAAGCCCTCGGCAACGCCTGTACCGTTCGGTCCCCGGAATTGCGGCCATTCATTAGTACGAGTGGACGCCATTGGTTCGGAAGTTTTCTTACTCTGCTGCGCGTATGTTGACGAGTCAGCGATGACACATAACGCCACCGCTATTACTAACACTGGGAATGAGCTTTTGACTTTCATATTGTGAATCGTGCTTAGAGGAATCAAACCCGCACGTCCTTTCCTGCAAGTTAATTCTAGGTCTTGGCTGCTAATTTTCGCTGAGTTTTAGTTTGGCTTGCGTTCCGACGTGGAGCCAGTTCCTAGTCCACCACCTTCCCCTCCAGGTAGTATGGTTTTCATGGCTTTTGCCATTTCCTCGACGCTTTTCTGATCCTGACTGGTGAAGGAAAATACAAGGGCGTAGCCTTTTCTAACATTGACGAAAATGGCCCCTCTCATGTAGACACCATTGACCTCGCCACTATAATCGTCACGGAAAAACTGTAACCCGGCGACACGGAATTCCACAGGCTCATTCAACAGTGGCTGTGCGCCCCTCTTCAGCTTTAGTGGCCGAAGACTGAGCAGATAGTCTTTCCCGTTAGGGTTTCCCGGCCAATGAGCTATTTTTTCCGCAGCCACGAGAACAGTGGGATTTAACGCGATGGGCTCTCCCCGTGGGTAACGAGAGACGGTAAAGAGTAGGTATGTATTTTTCTGCTGGGACAATACGCCAGACTTCGAAGCTTCTTCCTTAGCGCGCTTTCGTATACGTTCGTTGATTGCTTCGTCGTGAACAACCCAGTCTGTGGGGTATCTGAAGGCAAAACTGAAAAATAAGCTGTAGTACACACCGTTTTTGACTTCTCCGTCATCAGGGAATGCGGTTTGCGCGTGTGCAGAAAAACAAAGCAGCAGAAGAATTGTACTTACGAGAGGAGCGCGTTTCATGCGCAGATGCTAGTGCATTGCCTTGGCTATAGCAATGCTCACTTGAGTCACCACGAATGACACAGGCAGGCCGTACGTAGCCATACTTGGAGGGGTTGGGCCGTTAGCCGCTCTATGGGATTAGGCGGTGTCTTTTGGCATTTCTCGCGGCGTGTTGGATTAGTTTTTATCGTTACGCTGACTGACCGCTCGCTCGTGGGGTAAAGCGTAAATCTCCCAGCTGCCAGACGGCCTTGTGCCAACCGGATGAGGAGGTCACTTCAGAGTTTTAACGCCACTCAGGGTCAACTCTGATTGTTCTCCCCGATTCACTTCCAGTTTAGAATGATTCTTCACCATGTATCGCAACCAGCTTAGTCAAGTATTCGTGCTCGCCAACGAGTTCAAAGAGGGCGATCTGAACGTCGGCGGCACACGCGATGACCACGTGCGCCGAGAAGCCCGCGGCGTGCTGGCGGCTCTGTCGCTCGGAGAAATTGCCAGAGCTGACATCGTCGAAGATCAGGTCACCGAAGCTCTTCATCTCTCTCTGGACCCACAACTCTGAAATGATCATTCATTTGATCGGCGAGCGGCCTGGGACTGGGATCAATACACTTTCGGCCTATCTAACCTATGGTCTGGACGAGAAGGGTCAATCGCGCTGGGGATCGCGATCGGCGCCAGGGTTCGACCATTCGTGGACTACAGCCGTTTGTGGGATTCATCGACGTGGCAAGCTTCCTGAAAGAGCGGTGGAAGAAATAGCGAGATTGGTGGATCGAATGTTTGCGGAACGGTCTTCGGGTGTCGCTCTTCGAAGTGCGCGCAGTCCTCAGCACTCCCGCTCGGCATATATGCAATGTCGAGGACATCGTCGCTAAACTCATTTCTACTCGACTCCGTCATCAAAGGTTCGGCGCTGCGAAATAGCCGGTGAGTGATGCGCACGGAGTTGATTCAATGCCGTGTGCGTCTGCCCAGATCCTTCTTCAGCATCCTGCAGTAAGCCAATTTAGAACGGTCCCTATCTAACGAGTTCATCAACCAGGCAAATCAAGCATAAAAGAGTTTCGTTAAAGGATTCCATCGCAGTTATCGCAATACAGTGGTGGCTATGTTTGTGTTTCAGATGTTGCCTCATGAGGTGGAATGAGCAGACTGAAAATGAGAGTTAACGTCCATCGTTAGATCTATAAAGGAATGACAAATGGAACGGTGAGTACTGACCGTTAGAGCTAAATCGTTAAGCCTGTAGACATGCATCTCTTTTGAGCCGTCACGCAGCATAGGCAACGACTGGCACCTATGCGATAAGCAGCCCGACAGAACAGCCAGAAAGGGAACCAACGCGCGTGTCGCAGATTAATGTCTTGGTGGTAGCTATAT
>JBOGOU010000340.1:0-8237 GCA_050748205.1 Pyrinomonadaceae bacterium
GGCTTGCCCCCGCCTCAAGTTTCAACAGAATTAGGATCAAAAACAACCATTCAAGTATGAAGGTCGCCGTTAATCCGGAAGGCTGCCCCAACTTGAGGCGGGGGCAAGCCCACCTTCCGGACCTGCAAATTGGCGCAGCTTGAAAGATTCAACATCGCCCATTACCCGTTCTCCTGTTATCCTATTCCCCCGTTCCCCCGTTCTCAACGTGTTCCGTGGCACAAGCCTTGTAAGGAACCCGGGTGCGCTCCCGGTTTTAACGTAATTTGGGCGCACGAACCGGTTTCTAGAATTGGAGGATAGATAGATGAGTAAGGCATTAAGAGGCTTTATGACGGTCTTGATGGTGGGAATGCTGTCCGCAGGGCTTGCGGTAGCCCAACAAAAAAGCTATCGAGGGACGTATCAGTCGGTGCTCCAGTTAATACACCGAATCGAAGATCGAACAGACCTATTCCGTAATAGCCTCGAAGCAGCTTTGGAGCAAAATGCTCCCGAGGTAACGAACGCTGACGATAACATAAACCTCCTGGCAAGAGACTTCGATAATGCCGTGACTCGCCTGCGGGAACGCTTCCAGAGGCGACAATCAACGTCGGTGGACGCGCAAGAGGTTCTGAATCGGGCTGCCGCTATTGACACGTTCCTGAGGAGGCATCCTCTGGACGCCCGCACTCAGCGAAGCTGGTCCAACGTTCGACTTCAGCTGAATCAGCTTGCTCGCGCTTACAACGTGTCCTGGCCGGCCGGCAGTCGTAACGCGCCTGCGTCAGTGCCCTATGCTCCCAGTCCGCTCACCGGGACGTATCGCCTTGATGCGACACGGAGCGATGATCCGCGTGAGGCGGCCGACAGGGCCACACAGAGTCTTCCCTACAATGATCGTCAGCGCATCAGCGACGAGGTTACAACGCGGTTGGAATCACCCGACCAAATCGCGATTGAAGTGCGAGGGCGAACGGTAACAATTGCTTCTTCGCGCGCACCACAGATTAGCTTTGAAGCTGACGGTACCGAACGGATTGAGGCGACCCGGGATGGGCGCAACATTCGGGCGCGAGCCACGCTTACCGGAGACCAACTAATTGTTAACTCGTCTGGTGACAGGCAAACCGACTTCAATGTCACTTTCGATCCCATCGATAGTGGCCGCAGGCTTAGCGTCACGCGGCGCGTCTACGTCGAGGGCCTCAGCAGACCCGTCGTTGTTCAGAGTACTTACGACAGAACCTCCGACGTCGCGCGTTTTGACATCCAGACAGGATCTGACGCATCACCCACAACAACCGCCTCCAGCGGAGACTTCATTGTTCCCAATGGTGAAATACTGGTTGCATCTCTTAACGAGGGGTTGTCAACCAAGACAGCCAGGGATGGCCAGTCGTTTACTGCGACAGTAAGACAACCATCGCAGTATGAGGGCGCAGCGATCACAGGCCGAGTTTCCAATCTTCAGCGTAGTGGCCGCATCACCGGAAGATCCGAGATGACACTGACCTTCGATACGATTCGTCTTCGTGACGGAAGAACTTACCGCTTTGCCGGCATTCTTCAGTCAGTGCGAACAAACGACGGCGAAATCGTAAAGGTGGATAACGAGGGATCAGTGAAGGAAGAGAATCAGACTACGAAGACCGTGCAACGGGCGGCCATAGGAACCGCTGTGGGCGCTATCATTGGAGCCATCGCCGGCGGAGGTAAGGGGGCGGCCATTGGGGCGATCCTCGGTGCTGGTGGCGGAGCGGGTTCCGTTTATGTACAGGGTCGAGATGATCTCGATCTTAATCCAGGAACGGAACTGACAATTCGTGCTTCCGCTCCAAGATGATTCCCGACCGAGTCTGATCAACCTTTACAGCGTTTTGGGCCAGCAATCGACATTGCTGGCCCTTTTGCTGTCACGCTTGATTTAGTTGTCTGTGGAGCTTTAGTGAGGGAGAGTCGGAGCTTAAGAGATGTCTAACCGACTACTGTGTGTTCATAGTTAATCGTGTTGTCGATAGATCGTGGCGGCACCTCGGAGGCCCAATCGGTAGATAGTAACTTGGTGGCTCCAGCAGCGTTTAGCGCCCTCGAGAAAAAGTATCCCTGACCGTACTCACAGTTCATTGTCCTAAGCTTAGAAGCTTGATCCAAGGTTTCGACGCCCTCAGCCACAACCTCCATAGCGAGGTTACCCGCGAGCGCAACAATCGTGCGGACTATTTCCATGCTCTCTACGTTGTGAGTCATGGAACTCACGAAGGAACGATCGACTTTCAGCGTGGAGATAGGGAACCGGTGCAGATAGCTCAATGAAGAATAGCCCGTGCCGAAGTCGTCTATGCTTATCTCAACGCCGAGAGCTTTCAAATGGCCGAGCATCTTTGTCGCCGATTCAACATCGCGCATAACCATGCTTTCAGTGATTTCGACTTTCAGGCTGGCCGGGTGGAGACCACTGCTATCGAGGGCCACGCTCACCTGGTCGATGAGATCAGGCTGCATAAACTGCTTCGCAGAGAGATTCACGCTAACGTACAAGGGTGGGTCATGAGGGTAAACCTTTTGCCATTGCCGGATCTGGAGACACGCTTGTTCCAACACCCATCTTCCGATAGGGACGATCAGGCCAGTCTCCTCCGCTACGGAGATGAAATCCATCGGAGAGATGAGACCGCGCGAGGGATGCTGCCACCGCAAAAGCGCTTCAAAACCCACGATTCTACCTGTCCGCAAAGAGACAATTGGCTGGTAATCCAGAATAAGCTCCGCCCGTTCAACGGCTCGCCAAAGGTCGGTTTGAATCTGTAGCTCATTCTCAGCATTGGCGTGCATTGTCGTATCAAAGACTTCGTACCGGGCCTTGCCCATTGTCTTCGCCCGGTACATAGCCGTGTCGGCATCGCGCAAAGCGTCTTCCGGGCGTTCATAGCCAACTGTGCTGAGAGCAATGCCGATGCTGGCGGTGACGAACACTTCGCGACCCGAAATATTGAACGGCTCAGCCAACTTGCGCAGAAGCCGGCCGGCCACCACCATCGCCTCCTCGGCACTATTCAAGTCGTCGACAAGTATCGTGAACTCATCACCACCAATTCTGGCAACCGTATCACCTGGCCGAACCGTGGCCTTGAGCCGATTTGCTATGTCCACGAGTAGTTGATCGCCGGCCATGTGTCCTAGACTGTCATTGATTACTTTGAACCGATCGAAGTCCAGGAATAGTACTGCAAATGGAATGTGTTTTCTTCGCTTTGCTCTTTCCACCGACTGCTGGAGATGGTCCATGAAAAGGACTCGATTTGGTAGACCGGTCAGACCATCGTGAAAGGCATCGTGGATCAATTGCTCTTCTGCGCGCTTGCGGTGGGTGATGTCCTGAATCTGAAAGATTAGATTTGCCGAACTGTTTTGGGGATTGTTTACCTTTGTTACGCTAAGCAAGACCCAGATTAGCTGATGGTCCTTGTGAATGTAGCGTTGCTCCATTTGAAGAGTTGAGATTGTTCCTTCATGGAGCTTGGTAAACTGCTCAAACATCGTGTTGAGATCTTCGGGATGCGTAATAGACTGAAAGTCACTGGCAAGTAGTTCTTTTTCGGAGTAGCCCACAATCTCGCAGAGAGACTTGTTGACCTGAAGCCAGCGACCATTTGGAGCTACGAGAGCCATCCCTGCGGCATGGTCAAAAGCGCTGCGAAAGCGCTCCTCGCTCTCACGAAGGGCGTCAACGTGAAGTTGGGCGTGTTCTGCCTGTACCTTTGACGCCTCAATGTTTTTCAAATAGGTCGTATAGGTGAAATAAACAACGGCGACGATCGGCGTCGTAGTAAGCATGGCGTAAAAGCCAAAGATACCAATTAGGTTAAAGATGATTCCAGCGGCAAATGCTCCCGCGAAATAAGTCAAAGACGTCCAGAGGAAACCGTCTCGCCAGGTAGTCCAAAGGCGCGCGTTGGTCTTCATTGCCGCCGCTATCGCCACCAATCCGGAATTGCCGGCATATTGCAAGCATGCCAGCACCGATATCGCAATGACATAGTCTGCTGAGTAATTCTCCTTGAAAGCGTTTTGCGAGAGAAGTAAGTGCACCGCCCAGCCTGCCAGAAAAGTTGAACACCCCATCACCGCCGTATTGAACAGGATCGTCGAAACTTTCTTGCTGAAGCGCAGTGACGAACAGAACGCCTCCGCGGCGGCCAGAAGCACCGCAGCCTCTTTGCCAAACATGAGTATGGCCAGAAATATGAACGTGTCAGAAACCGAAATCAGACCTTTAACTCGAGGAATCTGTAGAGTGATTCGAGATCCCAGGACCAGCGTAACCACTGCCAAAAAGAGGAACCGAAGGTCCAAACCAGAAGGGTTCAGCCTGAATATTGAGAAGCCACAGGCGAGGAGGCCCAGCGAAACTACTGTCCACTGGTAGAGTTTTAGTCGTCCTGGCGTCTGCATACTTTCTTGCTTAGAAACACACTTTACGTGGGAAATAGTGAAAGCAGCCCGAAACAGCGGGCTGGAGGAAGGTGCTTAGGCGAGCCGGCGGGTTGCTCTATCTGGGACACCCGGCGGTCGTTTGTCAGTGTATAACACATGCCCCGGGTTGTCGAGAGCTTTTGTTGTCTAAACCTATGAAAGTCGGGGAATTACGAAGAATTCTCTGCGGTGAGGCCCTTTATTGAGTTCAGCCCGCATAATTCGGGACAGAAGCGGTGAAACCACCCCTGACAAAGCGCAGAACAGAAAGCCGGCTTTTTGAGATCGCTTGAGACTAGTAAGGATTGCTACCGTTGGCTGCAGGTGGGGCCCCGCAAAATGGAAACCAGAGTTCGGGAGCATTTCAGTTCCACAGAATCAGCCAAGAAGAGCGGGCAGGGCTTTTCAGCGGAAGGCGTGAACCTGCCCAAGCTCTTACATCTGAAGGAAGACCGTGTCGTACAACGCCCGGAGCTTGAATCCGGCTCTCTCATAGAAAGCCTGGGCGGCACGGTTGTTCTCATTCACAAGCAGACAGATCGACATGCTGCCCTGCAAGAGATTTCGAGCCAGCTGAGACATGCAACACAGGCCCTGGCCGGCGCCGCGCTTCTCCTCAGCAACCCACACGCCTTCAAGATAGATGACGTCCGCAGTGTCAGAGATTACGTCGGCTTTGAAGATCATCTTCCCTTGCTCGATCCATACCCAGGTCCGGCCTTGCTGGATGCGACGAACGGAGCGTTCGCGAAATCCTAAAGCATCTGTTTCCATCGGATCGATGCCGCTTTCCTCAAACGCCATCTGAGCGTGCACCGGCATTACTAAGTCGATGTCCTGCAGAGTTGCGAGACGCAGCTCGGGAACTTCCTCTCGAACCTGCACGGGGAAAGTCAACTCAAACAAAAGCTCACGGCACGCGCGGCGCATCGCTTGTCCATCCCCGGAGTAGTAACCCCAGAATTCGTCAATGCGTCTCTGTTCACCCATGATCATATGGGTGGTTGTGCACTTGCGTGCCAACTCGGCAAATGCCTGCAGGGCGCGATCCGTTTTGGTTTCCATTAGAGTCGCATGTCCGATGAGTGCAACGCCCTCAAGTTCGCCACGACGGTTGCGGCAACCGTAGAATGTGCCACGATTGAGCGGGCTTACCAGGCCATTGTCCTGGATGAATCCAGTCATCGCCACGGTATGGAGGGGACGCTGGGCGAGGAACCGCAGCACTTCCGCCTCACAATCGCCGCTAAGCCGCGTTGCATTGACTTCATTTTCCAAAAAGGGAATTGAGAACGGCACTGTCATGGTCATTGCTGTTGAAGTCTGTCGATGCATAGCGTTTTCCTTGTCTCTTCTAATAGGTGTCAACAGGGGGTCGTCGTCAGGCTTTAGTAACCTGCGTAATCATCTCCAGTATCCTCCTCAATTGGCATTGTAGCCGTTGGATCGCCTCCGAGCAGCGCCGAGAAGGCCTGAAGAATCGCGTCCCCAAGGAGAACGCCGTCGCCAAGCAGAACTCCATCACTTAGCAACACACCATCGCCCAGTAAGACTCCATCACCTAGCAGCACGCCGTCGCCGAGTAAGACTCCGGTGCCGCAGAAATGTCCACCAGCGTTCATGGTCGTACCGTTGCTAAGCGGGATGCTGTCACCTAGCAAAACGCCGAGTGTCATCTTCGTTATGTCTCCGAGTAAGACTCCGTCACTTAGCAGCACGCCGTCGCCGAGCAATACGCCGTTGCCGTAGATCTTCTGGTACTTCGTGATCAGGTTGACACCGCTGGCGTGCGTGCGTCCCAGGATGACTCCCTGTGACCACGAGAAGGTATAACTTTCGATCGTAGACTGCGGGCTTGGCGCGGAACTGGTCAGGAGGGACGAACCAAGGAAAGTAAAGGAAGTAATGTCCGTACGAACTAGCTTCGCCAACCGTACGGCGCCGTCGATGTTAAGCTCACCCGCACCTTGCTCCAACATGTTGTAATTGGGAAGCTGCTGGGCCGTGTACATCAGTATCGCTTTCACCATGTTCGGTGTCAGCTTGGTATTAGCCTGAAGCATCAGCGCGGCAGCTCCGGCGGCGAGAGGTGCGGCCATCGATGTGCCGCTGAGTTTCATCTGTTTGCGCGCGGGAACCAAACTAACCGGAGCGTCCAGACTAGGATTTTCGGTTACGAGGAGGCAATTGGGTGATTGCGCGTAGACCAGCTTGTTACCTGGGGCAGAGAGATCCGGTTTGATTAAGTTGTCAAAGTGTTTGAGGCCATTGACATCAATCCACGCGCCTCGCGTCGGGCCACGCGAACTATAAGTTGCGATGCTGTCATCGCCGCGTCCATTAGTCCCCTTGGTATCGACAGCGCCGATCGTGATCACGGACGGGTCGATGCCAGGTGAATGGATATGACCGTAGACCTTGTTACCGTCGCTATTCTTGCCATTGTTACCTGCCGCGGCAAAGACAACAACACCAGCGTCCACTAGACGCCGGGAGGCAATACAGACTGGATCGTCTTTGTAAGAGTTTACGGCCGGCATTCCTAAGCTCATGTTCACAACTCGAATGTTATAAGTTGTGCGGTTACTCAGAAGCCAATCAAGCGCGCCCAGAAGCCCCGAAACAGAACCGATACCCTGCGAATTCAAGACGCGCAGGTTGATGATGTTAGCTCTAGGGGCGATGCCGATGTATTTGCCATTAGAGACCTTGCCATTACCGGCAGCGGCGGCGGCTACGTGAGTTCCGTGCCCGTAAGGATCATCCGTTCGTCCTTCCCCGGTGAAATCAACGCTCTTGACGATGCGTGAAGTGTAGGTGCTGGAATCAAGAAACGAAACATGGTACGGATAAATGCCTGAGTCGACGATCGCAATACCAATTCCTGATCCGTCCAAAGAGCCGGATGTAGCCATCGATCGAACGTTGTCAGCGCCGGTGGTGCGGGCAATGTGACCGCCCAGCGATCGCACTTCGCTGTCTGTAGAGACAAACTCTACCTCTGGGAAGGAATCCAGTGAACTGACAACGTTGGCCGGTAGGTCGACTGAGAGGGTATTGAAGTTGGCGAAGCGCCTCTTGACCTTCACACCGTTGCTCTTGAGCAAGGCCTGAAGCTCAGTGCTCATTGTGTCGTTCAGTCGCAGAATAACCTTAACGGTTTCCTGGTTGCCCTTGCGCGAACGCTCTCTTAGGTCTTGAGAGACCTTGCCGCGACGCGCGAGCCGTTCAACCCCATCTCGCCTCGAGGCAGCACTGGCGTTGTCGGTCAGCAGAATGCCGCTGCACAACGACAGTACCAGCGATCCGCAGGTCAGCCACGTTAGTGCGAGTGACCGTTTTGTTCTTTTCATCTTCTAGCCTTCCTCAGCCAACTTTTTTCAATAGCGTACCCGGTCCGCGTGCAATTCGGGCACAACCCACTCGGCAATGGCTGTGCCAGCGCCGTCCTGGGCTGATAAGTTATTGAGGTGAAGGCGTTTAGGCGGTTTTCGGACCGTTTTCAGCCGAAGTCAAAGGTCGGTTTGCTCGGTCAACTTGATTATGTAGCTCATCTCTCTGATAGGATTCCGTGGATGTCCCGTCGACAAGATCTACCTGAGGTTATTGAGGTTGACCGGGATGGCGTTTGGCGTCGCGAGGCCGAGAACCTCATCGAGCATGATCTCTCTGCTGAGTAGTATATCGATCGAGTGGGTTTCTGAAGCGCCATGAATGTTTGGCGCCGTCCTGGGCCGTCTCTCTATATTGCGGTCTGTGGCCGTCGTGACGCTCATATG
>JBOGOU010000341.1:0-2250 GCA_050748205.1 Pyrinomonadaceae bacterium
GAAAGACCAGTATCAACAGATCCAGGACAAAATTCACTCCGGCAAACGCGACTCCAAGCCGGAGCCCCTCGCCGGCTTTATCGGCGGCCCCTTTCAAGTACGACTTTGCCAGAAAATAGGTCGCAAACTGCCATATAATCAGAATCGGAAAACTGATCGCGGGATTGCGGGAAACGTAAGGAATCGCTGATACGCTCTTCAACGAGGGGGTCATAAACACTATGCTGCCCCAAACAAAGCCAGTGATCCAGATTAGAACAGCATAGGCAAGCGCTCTTCCGATTCTTTTTGGCATATTCTCGATGAGGCCCAAGCGGCTTGAGCTACGCAGGTCGTTATTGACGAATCAAACTATCGTCTTTCATCTTTAGATCAGGGTCGGCTTTTGCTCAGCTCCCGCATAAAAGCAGATTTATCCTCTGGCGAAATCATAACGAAGGTTGATTCACCTCTTTTGCGATACCCTACGCGTAGCCGGTCCAGTGACCACGCCGGAGCACTTGCCGGATTCCTGTCAGGCCGCACTTCATCAATGGAAGCAAGCGGGATGCGTCGGCGCATGAGCATCCCACAACGAACAATCAACTCCGAAGCGGTTATCTGATAGTAGAGAGGGTAAGTAAGCCAGATAACCACAGCTCCAGTCACCGTGCCGATAACGAGCAGTGAACGTCCCGTTTCCCGATTGGCACCACCTACAAGTATGAAGAAGGCTCCGAGGGTAAGAGGAATGAAAATCGCCAGGAGAACCGTCCCCACAAGCCACCAATCTTTCTTCGAGTAATGAAACCATACCTGCTGGTACCTGCTCTCAGATTACGCGGCATTATCCGGCATCTTTCTCTCACGCAATCGAAGAGGCGGCAGCTCATCCGCAAAACAACCCAAACTAGAACGCACCTTCATCCGCGGATGGGCCATAGATTGACGGTACAGGAATGTCGTTCAAGCGCAGGTAAACTCCAAGCTGTGCGCGGTGATGGATAGTATGATTCATCACGAAGCTACGCAAGACGGCAACTTTAGGCAAAGTAAGAATCTGTTTGCCGCCGTGTAGCAGCGTCCAACCCTTGAACAGCTCTTCATCGCTAGCCGCCGCGATCGCGGCTCGTGCTTTCGCAACGTTGTTATCAAACATATCCAGAAGTTCGCTTCGCGATTTGACAGCTTCCATGGGCGGTAACGGCACACCTCCAGGAGCGAGATCGAGAGAATCCTGGCTTATTGCATAAATCGCCCAGGTTGGCAGGTTGCTCAGATGCGTTGCCAAGCCGCCCATCGCCGTCGACTTCTCATGCGGCTTCCAGTCGAGTTTGTCATCCGGCACGCGCTCCAGGGTTTTCCGCGTATTGGCCATCTCATGATCGAATTCCGGCAGCAATGCCTGACTTAAGGCCATCTTGTCCTCCAAAGAAGTAAGCAGAGCTTTTTCCCAAGGCTGGGGAAAAAGCTCATTGCCAAGCTTAAAAAATGATTCGAACGATAGTATTATACGTGCTGCAACTCGTCATGCAAGACGGATTACAGCAAAGCTCAGCAAAGGAGGTTCAATGTGAGGCCTTTATTCTTCAGAGGAGAAAGGAGCGCAGTTTTTGCGGCTGCGGTTCTCTTTTGTATAACGGTAACGGACAACCTTGCCTCGGCCCAGACCAGACCAGGAAGAGCTGACCCAGTGGATCGCCGTGTCGAGGCACTGAGGCGCCAGGCGGATCAATATGAGCGCGATGGCCTGCATCGCGATCTGGAAGGAAAAACGGAGACCGCCACGGATAGAAACCGAACCAAGGCCATTGCCCTTCAAGTAACGGAAGACTTTGGAAGGATTCAATCAATCTACAATGACATCTTACGCACCATAACGTCCGGCAAAACGCTTGACCAAACTTTCGTCTCGGAATCCCTTTCAGGGATAAACAAGTGCGCCGGGAGGCTCAAGAGTAATTTGGCGCTTCCGCAATCCAAGGAGAAGAGCAAGAACGAGGACACGCGCCGGGACAAAGACGAGCAATTGAAAGCGCCGCTCACAGCGCTGCTCAATCATATCTCCAACTTCGTAACCAATCCTCTGTTCGAATCAACGGGCGTACTCGACATCGAGCTTTCGACCAGGGCCAGCCGTGATCTTAACGAGATCATCGAACTCAGCAACAGCATTAGAAAGAGTATTGAAAAGACGAAATCCCATTAATTAGCGCTGGCACCGTTTCAAAAGAAAGAATTAGCCGCGGATTAACGCGGATGACACAGATC
>JBOGOU010000342.1:0-5129 GCA_050748205.1 Pyrinomonadaceae bacterium
TCGGTGCGGGCTTTGCCCCAATACTTAAGGACTAAGTCCGCACCAAGGGCACAGCCCAAGCTTTGCGGCTGACCGTCCGGCGGGGCGGAGCCCGCGCCTCACATCCGGCGGCAAAGCCGAGACGGCAACGGCTCGTGACTTTTGAGGCAAAGCAGTTCTTGTCTTATTAACGGCTTGGCCGGTTTTGTGGCTTTTTTCTCGTATTCCGACTTTTCTTGCTTGAACAATTCCGGTTTCAGGTAGTTTTTCGCCCGTTTGGTTGCAAACCCGTCCTTCCGTCGGCGCTTCTTGACACTCATTAGGGCTGACTGCTAACCTACGCGGTCTTTTCCAACAGCCCAGCTGCATAGCTTGTGTTCATAAAGGAGTTTGCTTGAGTAACGAATCAGGTTACCTATTTACCTCAGAGTCTGTCACCGAAGGTCATCCCGACAAAATAGCTGATCAAATCTCAGATGCTGTATTGGATGCGGCGCTTTCAGAAGACCCGACGGCCCGCGTAGCTTGTGAGACTTTGGTAACCACCGGCTTGGTCGTTATCGCCGGTGAAATAACTACGAACGCCCGTATCGACTATAGCCGGGTCGCTCGAGATACAATTCGCGATATCGGCTACACTAGAGCGAAGTTTGGTTTCGACTCCGAGACCTGTAGTGTGCTGTCCGCATTAGATCGGCAATCACCCGACATTGCCATGGGCGTTGATACTGGCGGCGCCGGTGATCAAGGTCTGATGTTTGGCTTCGCCTGTAACGAGACGCCTGAGTTGATGCCCTTGCCAATTCAATTAGCTCACATGCTTTCGCGACGCCTGTCTGAGGCTCGAAAGTCGGGCGTGCTGCCCTATCTGAGACCCGACGGCAAGTCACAAGTAACGATCGAGTATCGCGATGGGCGGCCTTTCCGGGTGGAGGCTGTGGTTGTCTCTTCGCAGCATGATCCAAACGTCACTAACGAGCAGTTGCGTGCTGAAATTCGGGAAAAAGTCATTCAGCATACGGTTTCACCAGACTTGCTGGACAAAGACACCAAGTACCACATCAATCCAACCGGCCGGTTTGTCACCGGTGGTCCCCAGGGCGATGCCGGCTTAACTGGACGAAAGATCATCGTCGACACATACGGCGGTTATGCGCCTCATGGTGGTGGCGCATTCTCAGGCAAGGATCCAACGAAGGTCGATCGGTCAGCCGCCTATATGGCTCGGTACGTCGCCAAAAATATTGTCGCATCGGGTCTTGCCGATCGATGTTTGGTTCAACTTGCCTACGCCATTGGCGTCGCCGATCCAGTCTCCGTTTTGGTAGATACCAGCGGCACAGGCCGAATCACTGAGAAGGCTTTGTCGAAACTCGTGCGAGACAGTTTTGAACTGACACCCCGAGGGATCATGGACGAGCTCAACCTCCGTCGTCCCA
This sequence comes from Pyrinomonadaceae bacterium, assembly GCA_050748205.1. Lineage (GTDB taxonomy): Bacteria > Acidobacteriota > Blastocatellia > Pyrinomonadales > Pyrinomonadaceae > PSRF01. The sequence goes on from JBOGOU010000342.1 coordinate 1,419, forward strand.
TCTACAAAGCCACAGCGGCGTACGGCCACTTCGGGCGAGTCGAAGACGGTTTCAATTGGGAAAAGACAGACAAGGCTGAATCGCTTCGCGCAGCCGCTGGGATTTGACAGGCCAGGAGGCAGGCGGCAGACGGCAGGAGGGCGGCCGCCCGGCACGTAAGCTTCATTCATAAAAGAGACTTAGCTTTAATTTCATTCATAAGAAGAGGAATAGATAGATGACTGCAACACGTTCGCTCGAGTTTGATGTAAAGGACCTCGGTCTCGCGAATAAGGGTAAACAGCGCATTGAATGGGCTGAGCGCGAAATGCCGGTCCTGCGCCTGATAAGAGAGCGTTTCGGCGAAGAAAAGCCGCTCAAAGGCGTAAAGCTGCTTGCCTGCGCCCATATAACGACTGAAACTGCGAATCTGGCCCGAGCGCTCCAAGCCGGCGGCGCCGAGGCGGTCCTTATCGCATCTAATCCCCTTTCCACACAGGATGATGTGGCGGCCTCGCTGGTTCACGACTGGGAAATTCCGGTTTATGCGATTAAAGGTGAATCGACAGACACCTATAACCGGCACGTGCGAACGGCACTCGATTACCGTCCGGACATCGTGATCGATGACGGCTCGGATGTGGTTGCCACGTTGATCAAAGAGCGACCAGATCAGGTTAAAGAAATAATCGGTTCTACTGAAGAGACGACAACCGGTATTCAACGCCTGGAGGCAATGCAACGCGCCGGCGTCTTGACGTTTCCCTCGATTGCCGTCAACAACGCCCAAACCAAGCACTTCTTTGACAACCGTTATGGCACCGGCCAATCGACTCTTGACGGGATTATTCGAGCGACAAATATTCTTCTCGCCGGAAGAAATATCGTAGTCGTCGGCTATGGCTGGTGTGGCAAAGGCGTGGCGCTAAGAGCAAGAGGCATGGGCGCCAACGTGATCGTCACGGAGATCGATCCGATTAAGGCTGTGGAAGCTGTGATGGATGGATTTCGAGTAATGCCGATAATCGATGCCGCCGCCATTGGCGACATCTTCATTACGGTTACCGGCAATCGTCACGTTATTGATCGTTCCCACTTCGAACGAATGAAGGATGGAGCAATCGTCTGCAATAGTGGTCACTTTGATCTGGAGCTTAATCTGGTGGCTCTCAGCGAAATGTCGGAAGCGCCCGTGAACATGCGGCCTTTCGTTGAAGAGTTCAAGATAAAGGCCAGCGGCAAACGAATAATCGTGCTGGGCGAAGGTCGATTGATTAACCTGGCTGCCGCCGAAGGACACCCGGCCAGCGTTATGGACATGAGCTTTGCGAATCAGGCCCTTTCGGTCGAGTATCTCGTGCGGCACAAGGGCGTGCTTGAGCCCGGCGTTCACCTGCTGCCGAAAGAAGTCGACAATGAAATCGCCAGCTTGAAACTGCGCGCACTGGGAATGTCCATCGATACCCTCACGGCCGAGCAGATCGAGTACATTTCAAGCTGGGAAACCGGCACCTAAACCGCGTCTAAGTTCGAACTCTGGAAAGCAGGTAGGTCCCCGCTCCGGCAAAGATTATGGGCGGGGACCAGGCTGCCACTGCTGCCGGCAGCAGTCCTAGATTTCCCAGCTGCTGTAACCCGCCTCCGATTCCCCAATAGGCAATACTGAGGCCCACCGCTGCGCATAACGCGATGATGGTTCCTCTTCTCCCGAACGATAGAGCCAGCGGTATGCCGATAAAGGCCATTACCACGACGCCAAACGGCGTGGCGTATTTCCGTTGCAGCGCAACTGCCAGTGTCGAGACCTCCACTCCTCGGCGCTTAGCGGCCTTTAAATAGCTGCTTAATCCTTTGGCGCTTAACTGAGAGGGCTTATCAATCGTCGGCTTAAACACCTGTAGCGGCTCGATTGAGATCTCTTTTTGCTCTGCAACCTGACGTTCAACCTCCAGACCTCGAAAGCTAAAGGTTTCGGCATTTCTAATGGTCATTTTGTTGGGGGCTGACCAGGTGCCGGCGCTTCCTGTTGTCACGCCGGCCAGGTGAACACCCGCTGCGTCAAACTCGTAGACGCCAGGTTCAGCAAGAAAGTGACCTTGCTCATCGAACTCATACGAATAGAGGCGGTTACTCTCTGCTGACGCCAGCCATTGGCGGCCGGTACCGGTCATCGCCCGCGGTTCCCCTCCCTTGATTTGTGCACGCAGGATGTCCTGCCTGACGTTCGTATCAGGCATTAAATGCTCCTGGACTATCCAGGTGCCGGCGCCTGCTGCGAGGGCGAAAAACAGCCCTGGCAGCATGAGCCGGTAAACGCTTTGTCCAGATGCCCACCAGGCGGTCGCTTCATTGCGCCGTGCCAACAGGGCGTATGTCATGAGCACGGCAATGAGCATCGTGGCGGGAAATAGTTCGACCGTGATCAAGGGAAGAAGAAAAAGGATATAGCGAGCCACCAGTGCGATTCCGGCACGACTGCTGGCGATGAAACGCCACAGCTCGAAGAGCGTGAAAATGATGAATACCGAAACCAAAGACACAAAACCGAGAAGGAAGCTTAGGGTCAAACTGCGAAACAGGCCGATATCAAGAAGACTCGGAAAACCCGAGCGGGCAGCTTCTACGGTATGCAGTGAGGTTGCTTGACGAACTTTCCTCTTCGGCGCTATGCGTGCTTTACCGGCACGTAGAAATGACCACGTCAAGACTGGCAGGCGATTAAGTGTCAACAGCAAGAAACTCAGAACGAGCATTAGAGCCGTCGCGGCCCAGGCGCCAGTTATCGGTGAAACTGTACCGACGCGCGCGAGCGATTCACCGAGTAATGAAACCAGATAGTAGATGATCACAATAACTAGTGCGAGCAAGACGCCAATGCTCCGCCCTCCGCGTCTCACTCGCATTCCGATTGCCCCGCCGAGCAGCGCAAAGAGAAATGGAGAGATAGAGAGTGCCAGCCTGCGGTGAAGAGTTCTCTGCCCTGCATTTCTTTCTCCGATGTCCTCAGAGGACGCTCGCTGTCTAAGTTGGTCCCAACCGAGTTCCTCCGATTCCATTTCATCTTGATTCAGACGTTTCAGTATCTCCGCCCGCCCGGTGTTTATCGAAATCCGAAGTTGGTCCAATCGCTCAACGACGTAAGATCTCTGATCGGCGTCCTTATTCGATGGCACCTTAGTCGCTACCGCGTCGCTAAGCACAAGCTCAGACTTATCTCCCGATGAATCAATTCGGCCTGATCGAGCAGTCACCACCCGATTCGAACCATCCGGCTGCTGGGCATAGATAAATACACGACCCCAGGAACCCTGGGCTTTGTCGCCGTCCCTAACGTAGATTACGTAGCCAGGAATTTCAGTATTGAAGTTGCGGGGTTCTACGGGTGAATCCAGTTTTCGAAGCGCCCCCTGTAGCGCTGCTTTCTTGAGATCTCGCGCCGCCTCAGGCGCTTCCTTCAGTTGAATGTAGGTCGTGGCGCAGGTGACCACCAGGCCAATCACGAGCACCGGCCACAACAAAGACCAGGTACCGACTCCCGCGGCGCGCATCGCGACGATTTCACTGTCGCTTCCCATTCTGGCAAATCCGATCATCACGCCCGCCAGTACCGCCGTCGGGAGGGTGAAAACCAGAACGTTAGGAAGTAGGGCTAAAGCCACCTCAGCCAGCAAAGAAAACGGAATTTGAGCGTAAAGGGCAAGTTCGGCAAACCGACCTGCTTGCTGAGTAAAC
>JBOGOU010000343.1:0-20788 GCA_050748205.1 Pyrinomonadaceae bacterium
GCTTTGATGAGCCTGCACTTAACAAGAAATCGCTCAAGCTTGAAAACTCCTGTCACCCTGAAAGCTGTTCCAACTTGGGCGGGGGCAAGCCGCCCTTCCTGACCTGTGAGGTTTTCAGGCTTGAATAGCCCCTCTGACCTGCAATTGCTGTAGGATTTACTCGTGTCGATTACTCACAAATCCGCATCCGCGTTTCCAGGACCTTATCTTCTGAAAAGTTTTCCAGCTTTTGAAAATAATCGGCCGTCTTATCTACCGCATTCTGCGGAACCAGCCCCACCAACTCCGTGCTTGCAATCTCAACTCCCAGCTTTTCTGCTTCAATGCGCACAGCATCGTATGCCCGTTCCATTCCCGTCTCCGCATAGTTCACAAGGTTCATCGAGACCTGAACCAGGCCGCGGGTGCTCAGTTCGAACCCGAGTGCCTTAACAAAGGGGAGACCGCCGTGTCGCGCTCTCACCGCCCGGGCGACCTGCTTTGCCAGCGAAAGATCTTTCGTCTTTAGATTGACATTGAAAGCGATGAGAAACGGCCGCGCGCCAACTGCGATCGCCCCCGCGGTTTCGTGTACTCCAAGCGGACCAATGTCGGGCGCCCGCGAAGGCTCGACAGCTATCTGTTCCCGCAAGAGTTCCAGCGCGCCGCGGCGCACGTCTTCCAGGTTGACGCGATCCGGTCTGCGGGCCGCGCGTTCATAGAAAAAAACCGGGATCGAGAGCTCGCGCGCGATCCGCTCACCAGCCTGGTGCGCGAGCCCGACGCAATCCTCCATCGTCACACCGCGAACGGGAACAAAAGGAAGTACATCAGTTGCGCCGAGCCGCGGGTGCTGTCCCGTGTGACGGCGCATATCTATCAAATCGGCAGCCAGTGCGACCGCCCGCAGTGCTGCCTCGACCACCATCTCTGGCGTAGCAACAAATGTAATGACAGAACGGTTGTGATCTGGATCCACGTGGGTGTCCAGCACGCAAGCAGTCTCGACCGCTGCAATCGCCTTTGCCAGGCGCTCGACGGTTTCGATCTTGCGACCTTCGCTGAAGTTTGGTACACACTCGATTAGAGCATTGCCGATTGCCGATTGCCGATTCTTGACATTGCCGCTTGCCGATTGCCGATTGTCGATTGGCATCTTTGAAGACCGTTCTAATAGTCCAAAACAAGTTCGAGCACCGACGATCCTAATTTGGCAATCGGCAATTGGCAATCGGCAATAACATGATTGACAATCGGCAATAACCCCTATGGCCCAGGACCAATTCATCGATAACCGCAAGAAGGCCTGGCAACGTCTGGAGAAACTCCTTGCGCTGCTGGACAGCACATCCCTGAGGCGCTTCCACCGCGAAGAGGTACGCGAGCTGGGGCGCATCTATCGACGCACCGCTTCTGACCTGGCAGTAGCCCGGGCGGAATCGCGCGATCCCCGTCTGATCAACTATCTCAACAGCCTCGTAATCCGCGCGCATGGCCGCATCTATCGCGCGGACGCCCAGGGAGGAGAACGCATCCGGGGTTTCTTCGCGCGTGAATTTCCGCGGACGTTCCGGCGCACCTGGCGATACACGGCGGTCTCGTTCATTGTTTTCTTTGTTTTCAGCGTGATCGGATTTGTCGGTACGCACCGCGATCCAGAGTTCTCAGAAATCGTGGGCGTGCCGCCCGCCTTTCGCGAACTCTATATCGAGACCAAGACGCACTGGTGGGAAGATCTAAACGAGGCCAACCAACTGGGCGCGAGCTGGATAATGACGAGGAATATCCAGGTGACAATCTACACATTTGCGTTCGGAGCCATGTTTGGCGTAGGCACGTTGTTTTTCCTCGCTTACAACGCTGCGAATATTGCGTCGGTTGTGGCCCTCACATATCGTGCGGGTTTTGGTAATGATCTGCTCACTTTCATGGTGGGTCATGGCGTGGTCGAGCTGTCCTGTATATTTATCGCCGGTGGCGCTGGCCTCTTGATTGGCAGTGCCCTCGTGATGCCCGGCGATCTCTCTCGAGCAGACGCTTTGAAAACGCGAGGCAAGGATGCGGTTCGTTTGATGATGGGTGTTGCTGTTTTGCTCGTCATCGCCGGCATCATCGAAGGTTTCATCTCACCTGCGGAGATAGATCCGCGGATCAAGTTTAGTATTGCGGCGATAACGGGGATTGCTCTCTACTCCTATTTGCTTTTGGCAGGACGCGATCAGGAGTAGGTTACCTGGAGAGAACTTACTGTGGATCGATCAAGAGATGGAAATTCGCAGGTGGGGAAGGTGGCTTGCCCCCGCTCAACTTTTATAAGCCTCACTTCAAAAGAAATCACTCAAGCTGGACGTTTCCTTGTCACCTTGAAGGCTGATGCAACTTGAGCGGGGGCAAGCCCACCTTCCCAACCTGCAAATTGTCGCCACTTGGATGGTTCACACCATGCCGGCATTACACCGAAACTGAAATTTCCCTGGCCCCCGTTTCTCTTTCCGTTCTTGTCTACAGCAACCCGCGTTCTTTCACTTGGAGGTATTTCTCCAACAACGCGGGCGCCAACGCAGCGGCAGTCACGTCGAGTGCCAGTCCGCCTTGTGATTCAACCAAACGAAGCGCAGCCTCGCGCAAGTGCATGATCTCCTCAGCCACCGACTGCGTGAACAAATCCTGCACAGTGTCTGGCGCATCGCGAACGACCGCCTTTAGATCGCGATCCGCGATGGTGACCACGAGCGGGAGATGACGTGGACGCAACAAACGAAGCGATGTAAGCAACTCTTTCGAGCCTTCCTCATCAACCAGGTCGGTCAGTAGTACGACCAGCGACCTTCGTTTGCTGTTCGCCGCCACAAACTCCATCGCTCGCGGGTAGGAAGGTTCGATCATCTCCGGCTCTACTGAATAGAGCGCCTCGAGCGCAGCATCCATGTGTTCGCGGCCACGACCGGGAGGGAGATAACTATGAATCCGGCGACCAAAGACCATTACGCCCGCGTTATCCCCAGCTCTTGCGGCTGCCGACATCAAAGCGAGCGCCGCATGAACAGCTGAATCCAGTTTGGTTTCCTGCTCGATGCGCGCGGTCATCAGGCGGCCGGCATCCAAAGCAATCAGAATCGTCTGATCACGTTCGATTTGATACTGACGAGTGGTCAGCTTGCCGCGGCGAGCCGTCGCCGTCCAGGAGATATGGCGCAGCTCGTCGCCGCGCACGTATTCGCGCAGCGATTCAAACTCACGCCCTTCACCACGCCAGGAAGTCTTGCGGTGTGCGGAAACCAGGGAACGGGCCCCGAGAGCTTTTAGCTCGGCTTCGCGGGCGCGGCGCATGTTGGGATAGACCTTTACACTCGTCGGCTGACCTACCTTCGTTTCACACCAGGCAAGTTTCAAGCGGGAAGGAAATCGAACCGCCGTCTGCCCAAATTCAAATCGGCCACGCTTTGGAGGAGTGAGACCGTAAACAAGCGTCGCCGAACTCTGCGCTTCCAAATGCACGCGAGCCTCCCGCAGTCCCGACAGTTTCATCTGTGGCGGATACTCGTCTTTAATGATCAGCGAGATGGGCTGAGGCCTGCTGTTTTGAATCTTGATATGTACTTCTGTTTCCGCGCCGACCGCGAAGCGACCGCTAAACTCTCGACTGATGTGTACGCCTTTGGGCAGCCGGCCGCGCCTCGCATCAACGACGGCGAGGACCAGGAGAGCAAGATCATAACCAAGCGCCGCCCAGCGCAACCAGGGTCGTCCCCACGATAGCGACAACGGAATGAAGCCAAGGGCGACGAGGAAATAGAAAGGTTTTGTGAAAACGAAGTGCACTTTAGGAAGGGGCCTTTGGTCTTGGGTCTTTGAACTTCTCTCTATCTCGGCACCTCCGCAGATCTAAGAATATCTGTAATCACTGCGTCCGGTGTTGCGCCGTCTAGTTCGGCCTCGGCGCGCAGACTCAAACGATGGCGCAGCACTGGCCGCGCTATGTCGCGCACATCGTCGGGAGTCGTAAACTCGCGCCTGCGGATTGCCGCCAGGGCCTTAGAACACAGGAGCAGCGCAACTGATGCGCGCGGACTCGCGCCGTAATGAACAAATGGATGTGCACGCGTGCGCCGAACGATATCTACTACATAACGTTGCACACCCGGCTCCATGCGCGCATTGCTCACTTCGCGACGACAACTTGAGATGGAGTCAGGGTCAGTCAGCGGCTGAATATCGACCTGGTCCAGCCTGCGAGAGTTAAAGCCCGCGTCCCAATTTGCCACCACCTGTTGTTCGTGTCCTTCTTCAGGATAGTCAAGCAGAATCTTTAGCAGAAACCGGTCGAGTTGGGCTTCGGGCAAAGGATATGTGCCTTCATATTCGATCGGGTTTTCGGTGGCCAGCACCGTGAAGATTGGCGATAACGGATGGGCTTCGCCGTCAATGGTCACCTGACGCTCTTCCATCGCCTCGAGTAACGCGGCCTGGGTCTTAGGCGGTGTCCGGTTGATTTCATCAGCCAGAAGAATGTCGGTGAAGATCGGTCCCTGTCGCAAACTAAACGTCGAAGTCGCCACGTTGAAGATATTCGTCCCAGTGATGTCGGAGGGCATCAGATCGGGCGTGAACTGTATGCGGCCAAAATCGGCGTTAATGATGCGGGAAAGCGTTTTCACTGCCAGTGTCTTCGCCGTGCCGGGAACACCTTCGATCAGCGCGTGTCCTTCAGCCAGCAGCGCGACGAGTATCTGCTCGATGGGACCATCCTGTCCTACAATAACTTTGCGGAGTTCCTGTCTTATGTGGTCGACGGTAGAGGAGACGTATTCAAGCATTTGATTTGAGAATTCGGTCGAATTGGGATCGTAGAGCTTTGAACTTTGTACTTTGTGCTTTGAACTTTGTGAAGTTCAACCTAAGACGCAAGAACAAAGTACAAGGCACAAAGTTCAAAGTTCTAAAGCGAGTTTCGTCAAACTTTGTGCGCTGCCTGTTTGGCATCGCGCGCGCGCATGCGCAACCCCAGGGCGCCTTCAACGTCGCGCAGCCGCTTCGCCAACAGAATTGACTGGCGTTCGCTTACCGGCGCTCCATTGATGGCCTCCTCACATTGACGCATTAAGACTTCGAGCGAACGCGACTCCAGTGAAGATCGCGCCGCGACGCGCGAGGCAATCTCAGCGCGCGCCGTGTTGTAGTCGGTTCCCGCGTAGCGCGCGAGAACGCGGCGCGTGCGCGCATAGATGTTCTCAATTGCCAGATCGTAAGCGCGCGCTCGTTGCTGGAGTTCGGCCATTGAAGCTACGAATTCCAGGCTCGAGCGCCTGTCGACCTGCTCGAGCGGCAGCGGTCTCGCAAAACGCCGGCTCCGTGTCCACAAGAGCACGATGATCAAGAAAACCAACTGTCCCAGGATTGGCAGAACCGGTGTTCCTGAGAAGTAGCCAATGATGGCGTTTCGTGTTGTACCTCGACCCTGGTGATACTCGTCAAAAGCTATCAAGCCTTCTGTGGTCGTCAAAATGTTGATTGCCAGTTGTAAGTTGTCTTTGAGGCTGATACCGCCGTTTGACAAGATATATGGATCACTAAGTAGCACAATGCGACCGTAACCATGTGGGTAATCCAACAATAGAGCTCCGCGGGAGTCGGCCAGGTGAACGACAGGAGCCGGTGACAGGGCCTTGAAATTATTCGACGCCTCCTGTCCCACAGTTCCTGGAGGCTTACCTTGAGATTCCTTTCCGGTCTGTGAACCAAATCCTACTTCTTCTTGAACCTTCTTCTTTTGCCGATCGCTGCGGTGGAAGTTTATTGTCCCGGCGAAAGTGGAGGGCATAACCGTGTCGATACTCTGTGTCAACAGCGTGGGTTGGGTGGGCCTGACCGGCTTCACATTTTCGGTCATTTCTGCAGCATTAGCTGGATCAACAGTGAATGAGGGGAAATTGACGAAGGTGGTTTCAAAAGTCCAGTCGCCCGACAATGGCAAGACCTGGTTATCCGGTGTGCGGTCGACGAGAATCAGTCTGCCGCCCCGTTCAACCCACAATAGAATGCTTCTGGCTTGATTCGCATCGATTGCCAGAGGCGTATCCCCGATGATTACAAACGTCTGCACTTTCTCGCCCGCCTCGCCCAAAAGCTTCTCGGGAATCTCACGCCAACGCATTACCTTAAAACCCGTCTCGCTCAGCAGGTCATATAGCGCGCGGGTCCCCGTCGCACCAGAGTGATAGGTCGATCTGTTTGGTGCGAGCTCAACCTCCTGGCGTCCCTCGTCGCCGATGTAAGTGGCCGCGTTGATCGCTATCAACACTCCGACGACGAGCATGATGGTCACGATGATGGCCAGTCTTTGACGCATTACTAGTTGGGTTCAACTCTAATCTTATTGCAGCGCCTGCTTATACCTTGCACGAAAAGCAATCCAGTCATCTTCCGTTGCTTTCGCGAAGCCATACCAATGGCTCTCGAAGCTGTCAGTAAGTTGCTTGACGTTGCCGTAAAGCGGGTCCAGATCGCGTACCGCCTGCAGGTAGTCCCGATTCGTCTTGTGTTGAGCGAGACTGACGATTTTTCGATCTCCCAGTTCAACGAGTAAAGCGATATAGGCTTTACGAATGGCCGCGCGAAGTTCGCCCCGGCGTGCCAGGGCTTCGGCCTCCGCGAGAAGATCTACAGCAGACTGATCTGGTTTAAGTTTCTCGCCCAGGACTATCCGCGGTTCGCGCTTGCTCTTCTTTCTCGATCGTCCTTTTTGGAACAGGCGTGGGCCAAACAACCTTATGACGTAGACGATTACTCCGAAAGCCAGGATAACCACGAGAAATTGCGCGAGTTGGGTGAGGAAACCGGCGCTGCCAGGAGTCATGGGTTTTGGCTTCGGCAATAAGTCCTGGAGCCATTTCCAGAAGGCACGCAATAGACGTGTGAGCGCGCTGGTCTCTTTGCGGCCGCGAGCATACTCTGGACGCTGAAGAATCTCCGAGAGTTTTTGCCGTGCTTCGTCTTTTTTCGATGCTGTCGTTCTCGCCCTCTCGATCTCCGTCAGCCGTTCGGCGAGCGCCTGTAGCCGCTCAGTTATGCCGGCTAGCGACGCAGCCCGATCTGCTTCGGCAAGCTTCTGAAATCTATCGAGTTCGCGGTGAAGCCAGGAGTTATCGACCGGAAAAATGGTCCCCGCCCATTCCACATGCTCCCTCTCAGGGAGAACGTTGCGAACGGCGGCGAGGGTTTGTGATACGCGCACAGCTCGATCCGCCTGAGATTCGTCTTCATCAGACTGTGCCAATGTATCGAGACCACTGACCGCCTGCTGCACCCGCTTGTGATATTCGCTTAATGAGTTCGCCCAGGTGGTCGTGGCAAAAGCCAGTAACAGCGGAACCACCAGGACGCTGCTGATCGCAATCCTGGTGCTACGCTCGTCCGCGTGATTCAAGATGTTACTCTCCGAATCAGTATTGGAGGACAACCTTATAGCACCTTTTTGGTTCAACCAAACCTGAGTAAATTGCCTCACTAGCTCCGCGGCGGCGGCGGCAGGTCTCGGGGATCCATGGAAATTGCCGGCGCATAAGGTGAAACAACATCCAGCTTCGGCATACTGACTAATTGCCTCGAAGCCATCAGCTCGATATCGTAGCCCTCGTGCCGCACACGTTCATCAACATAGAGCAGCGAGAGACCAAGCATCCAGATAGGGGCCAGCAAGATTCTGCTCAGAGGCTCCAGCACGCCGTAACCAATCGCGTACCACGCAGGCCAGTCGGTTGCATTCAACGGCGAGGGGTCCACACCGTTTAAATAACCGAACCATCCGAGAGGCACTATCAAAATCATTAGTGCCGAATACAAAGCAAAGGTGATGAAAAGCGTCATGGCCATCAACCTGCGCACGTTGCCGCGGGCCAACGAAAAACTTCTGCTCACTGACTCGAAAACACGTTTGCCCTCTACGAGCATAATTTGCGGAACGTAAGCAACTCGTCCCACGAAGAAGAAGAACAGCCACAACGCAAGTGCTGTCCCCGCGAGACCCCCGATGGCGCCCGCTACGAATGCCAGCCAAATAGGAGCTATTTGGGCAAAGAGAACAGCGCCCATCAAAACAATAAGGACGACCATGTATAAGCCGGTAGAGGCGACAGTCATCGAGACTCCCACCCATACAACCATTATTAGTGTGGCCCCTAAAAGTCCCCAGAAGCGCGATCGCACGGCGGCATAAGTGGCGCGAACTGAAACGGGTTCATTCCACAACAAGTGGGTTACGAGGTTGCGTGCCGCGCCTCCCATCACAATTAAACTGAAGATGTATCCACCCGCGACCAAAACAACGCCGACACTCCCGACAAGAATGTAAAGCGCCAACTCTGTGCCGCTCCCAGTGACGAAGCCCCTCCGCCAGGCGATCGTCAGTAAGACTGATCCGATTGCCGACACGACATACGGCGGCGCCGCAATTCGTATCAGCGTGAATAGATGACGACGATAGAGCCTGACCGCGCGATCAATTAGATCGCCCGCTCCGAGAGGGGCCAGGGGAAGCTGTGTAGCGGCGAAGGTTGACATGGCCTCGAGCTCCTAAGAGCAAGATAGAGCGAATCTTAGCACACGAATTACTGTGGTCTTGATCCGAGAAAATGGAGGCAACTCTTCTCAATTTGTTGCCCAGCGGTCACTCAAAAAAAATTCAGCTTTTTGGACGAGGTTCAGAATCGGCAAGTCGACGAGCCCTTGAAGGGTGGGTGCGGTTGAGCCTGCAGACCCGTAACCGTTTCAATCCGCTGTCCTTATCTCCCTCGTTCAACTCATGGTCGAGGGCGGCACAACTCTTGCTCAATTCCATAATTCGGAAAATACCGCCTGAGCAAGGCGCGGTTGACCTAGCACTTGTCAGTTCCTGCCACGTTAAGTTAGAACTTAAAAAAGGAGAGTTTCATGAAAACCCGATTGATCAGCCTGGTTGCAATGTTAGTTTTCGGTGCATTGACAATATGTGCCCAAACGAGCCGGGGAACAGTCAGCGGTGTTGTTGCTGATCCGAATGGCGGATTAATAGCAGGCGCCGCTGTCACTTTGACAAACACTCAGACAGGAGTAGAGCGCTCAGCTACCAGTAACGGCGAGGGCGTTTATCGCTTCGACGCGGTTGACCCCGGCACCTATTCCCTTAAAGCTACAGCTTCTGGTTTCGGAGAACTTACTAAAACAAATATTGAGGTGAAGGCCAACCTGACATCTGATGTTGGCGCCACCATGTCCCCGGCAGGCCAAAACGTCACTGTCGACGTCACGACGGAGTCTGGGGCATTACTGCAAACAGAAGCGCCCGTTCGTGGTGGTAATATCGATGAGAAAAGAATCACCGAGCTGCCTTTCGCAGGACGAAATCCAGTGTCGCTCGCGCTGACGTTGCCCGGCGTTTCCTCTAACCGCTTCGGCTTTGGCGTGGGAACCTTTTCAGTTAACGGCTCACGTGGCCGCTCCAACAACTTTCTCATCGACGGTACAGAAAACAACGACATCTCGGTTGCCGGTCAAGCATTTCAGATAACCAATCCAGACGCCGTACAAGAGGTGTCGGTGCAGACCGGAAATTACGACGCTGAATTCGGCCGTGCGGGAGGTGCTGTAGTCAACACCATCACTAAGGCAGGCACTAACAGTTTTCACGGAACGCTTTCTTACCTGCTTGACTCCACGCGCGATGATGCCCTAACGAGCGCAGAGTCACGGCGCCCCTCGCTTTCGCGGGATCCTCTAATTAATCCCCTGAGAGACGGGCGTGGTCATCCGGCTCCTGGGACTGAGCAATGGTTCGCCGGGACTATCGGTGGCCCCATTGTTCATAATCGCACCTTCTTTTTCGGCGCTTTCCAGGAGCAACGGCAAAACTCCACGGGCACAGTTGACTTAGTCGTCCCAACGGCGGCGGCACGCGCGCAGTTGCGCACGATTTTCCCGTCGGGGGCGAGCGCCAATCTCGATCAGTACTTTACTATTACTCAGGATACAGGAGGAGTCGCGAGCCTCTTTAACGTACCGCTTGGAGCACGAGCAGGTTGTGCCGCTCCTTGCAACATTCAGTTCGGCACGTTTAGCCGCTCGTTTGGTTCGGCGAATCGTGACCGCCAGTGGCAAGTTCGTATTGACCACAGGTTGAACGACAACGGTCAGCTTTCGGGTCGTTATCTTTACGACGATGCAGTTTTCCCGCAGGGCAGCGACGTGAATTTCACTGGTTTTGACGCGCCCCAGACCAATCGTTACCAGAATTTCTTGCTGACAGAAACGCATATCTTCTCGCCGACGATAACGAACGAGGCCCGCATCGCTTACAATCGCATCAAACTGAGTTTCCCGCTGGGCGATAATCCAGTTGCCAACAGTTTGGCGCGCATAAACGTAACCAACATCACCAGTTTGGGCAACGCATCAAACCTCCCGCAGGGTCGCGTTGCCAACAACTATGTGTTTCAGGACACGATGACCTACGTCCGCGGTAACCATACATTTCGCTTTGGAGTTGACTTTCTGCAACAAAAATCCAAACAGTTTGCGCCGTTTCGCGGCCGCGGTGAGCTGACCTTCAACGCGAGTAACGTTGCGGGCCAAAACTTCTCGGCCTTCGCAAATTTTGTTGATAACTTTGGCGGCAGCAATGGAAGCGCCCTCCGCGACTTCGGAAGTCCTGCTTACTATCCCTTCCTGTTCCGTCAAGCATATTTCGCTCAGGATCGGTGGAAGGTCTCGGAGGCATTGACGCTAACGTTAGGGCTGCGTTATGAGAACTTTGGCAATGCCATAAACTCTCTGAATACAGCAGCGTTTACAGGCCTGTTTAATGTCAATCCGGTGACGTTGGCTGGGCCGTACAGTCAACCAAATGAGGTTGACGACGACAACAACAACTTTGCGCCGACTTTAGGTTTGGCCTATTCGCCGTCCTTCTCATCAGGCTTTCTCCACAGGTTGTTTGGCGAGAAGCGATCGGTGATTCGAGCCGGCTATCAAATTGGCTACGACTCGTTCTTCAACAACATAGCTTCGAACGCCGCCTCATCTTCACCCAATATCGTCGGTACCAGCACCGTTTCGGTTGCCAATGCTGGGGCTCCGCGCGGTCTGGCGAGCTTGACCGGTTCGTTCCCGACCGCCGCCCGACCGCTCTCACCGCTCGATTCGCAGACGCTGGCAATAAAGAACCTGGTGAATCCGTACTATCAACGGTGGTCGCTTGGCATTCAACGCGAGATGCCTTTTGACATCATCATGGATCTATCTTACGTCGGCACCAAGGGAACAAAGCTCTACATCAACGAAGACCTCAACCCCTTGGTACCCGCAGCCCAACGGATAACGCCTCCCGGATTCACTGGGACAACCTCGGGGCGCTTTGACAACATACAAGGCTCACGTTTGATTCGCACTAATGGTGGCTCTTCGATTTATCATTCGGGCCAGCTTGACGTGCGACGGCGATTCACAAATGGCATGGCCATCACCGCCGCATATACTTTTTCCAGGAATATAGATAATGCGAGTGAGGTATTTGGCGTCGGCGGCAACAATCAACCGCAACAAGCTGCGATCCCGTCTATCTTCGGAGGACAAGCGCGGGAACGTGGCGTGTCGCTTTTCCACCGGCTCCATCGGGCATCGTTTACCTACGTCTATGACCTGCCAGTTATGAAGTCACAGCGTGGGTTTCTTGGACACCTGCTTGGGGGGTTCCAAATCTCCGGCGTGACAACATTTGAGTCAGGCGCGCCGCTTAACGTCACTAATGGTCAAGACGCTGACGGTGTCGGCGGCAACCTCGATCGTCCGGATTTCAACCCGAACGGGCAACCCGGCACACGCGCCATTCCGAGTACTGCAGTGGCGGGTGTGACTAATCCATGCGGGATCACTACCGCCGGCCAACTCTTCCATACCACTGCGCCGAACGCCACCGGCCAGTGCATCGACCCTGCCAATGCGCGCTATATAGGATTGCTGGCCGGTATCGGACGCACCGGCAACCTCGGTCGCAACACCTTGGTAACTCCAGGCACGAACAACTGGAACTTCAACATCCTTAAGAGCACTCGCATCGGAGAGAACAAACGTCTTGAATTCCGAACCGAGTTCTATAACATCTTCAACCACCCTCAATACCTACAGGGCAGCGTCAGCCCGTTCTCACCAGGTGGCGGCACCGAACCGGCAGTTGTCAGTTCATCGCTTGACGGGCGCTTCCTTAACCCAAACACGCCGCAGTCTGACGGCGGCGGTCGCGTGATTCGCTATCAGCTTAAGTTTATCTTCTGATAGTTGAGTAGTATTCGGATCCAGGACGTTAATCCTGGTTCCGCAAACGATGGCCCGGGCGGTGCTAGACCACCCCGGCCATTTTCTTTTTGTCTGATCTTAGTTGTGGCTACGAACTATCGTCTCGACTGGCCCACCTCAGTCAGAAAGACAATCCTCCACCAAGCCCCCCGATCCGAAATTACGTAGAAAATCCGAGAATACAAACAGGATCTGCTCGCCATGCGTCAGTGTCTTCAGAATCTAAGTGCGAGAATAGCTAGTGTTACTTAGGTGTCCGTGAGCTGTTGCGAAGGCGGCATGACCTTTGCTCTTGCCCAGCTCGGTCGACAGTTTCTTGAGCAGCCCTGGAGCAAGCTGCTGCGACCTAAAACATCTTTACCCACTACCTGCTCCGACCTACAACAGAAGTGAAGGAGATATCAAGAATGAGGAACCCCCTACTGATCGCACTTGCAGTTGTGCTATGCGGTCTTTTGTTTAGTGGGCCGGTAACGGCCCAAACCATCAATGGCAGTATCTCCGGCCAGATAGTCGACGCTAATGGCGCCGCAGTTGCCGGAGCAAACGTGACTGTAACCAACGCCGAAACTGGCCAGAGCCGAGGCACCATGTCGAATGACGAAGGCCTGTATCGCGTTTCGAGTCTGGCCATCGGACCCTACACCATAAAGGTGGAAAAGTCCGGATTCGGCTCCGCGGCTGAGGACACCAGAGTCAGCTCCGGTGTTGATACCGCGATCAATTTCAAACTTTCGGCGGGAACTCTTACAGCTCAGGTCGAAGTGAGCGACACTGGCGCCGTGCTCGAAACGACGCAGAGCCAGGTTGTCAAAACAGATCGCTGGGCGGCAACACCGAACGCACGCCGAACACCTACAGAACGGATGTCAGCGTGGTGAAAAACATCAGGACTCTTGGCGAGAGCCAAAAGTTGCAACTCCGCGTGGAAGTATTCAACTTGTTCAACCGTCGTAACTTCACGGTGATTCCGACGAGTACGTTGAGCGCGACTACGGCTCCTTCGTCGTTCCTCAACTACGGATTAACGAACGTCGCCGGACGCACCTTTACTTTCGGCGCTCGTTACTTCTTCTAACGGCCGGCCCCAGAGGCGGAGGGGTTAAAGAAACTCTCCGCTTCTGAAACTGGCTCGCAGAAATTCAGCGCTCGCCGGTCTGCTATCAGGTAGACCGGCGAGCGTTTTGTTTCAGTTAGTATTCTCCAGGCTGACTCCTTGCATCTTCAGGAGAAAACGGGGGTTCGTCTAAGTGCACTCCCTTACTCTTTCAAAAGTCCAGAAAGCCGCAAGTTTGTGGCTGCTTTGTTTCCTTGTCTTCACTCTCTCGCTGGCCCAGGAAAAAAGACCCGTGCCTGCGAGCGCAGGAACGGACGACGTATTGCGCATCAGTACGGACCTGGTCCAAACCGATGTCACGGTGCTCGACAGCCATGGCCGCTTTGTTGATGGGTTGAAGCGAGAGCAGTTCCAATTACGCGTCAACGGAAAGCCGAAGTCTATATCGTTCTTTGAACAATTGAAGGCAGGTAATGAAAACGAGGACCTGCAACTGGCGGCGGCCCGCGGCCGCGGAGATCTCTCACTCGCCGGGCAAACAGGCATTACACCCATGGATAGGGGTCGAATTGTCTTTTTCTTCTTAGACGACTTTCATCTGTCAACAGCGAGTTTCACTCGGGCCCATGAGCTTCTTTCACACTTTGTGGAAACCGAGATGGGTCAAAACGATGAAGTGGCAATCATTACCGCTACCCAGCAGCTTGGATTCCTTGAACAGCTCTCTTCAGAAAAGTTTGTATTACGGACCGCTCTGGCCCGGCTCAGTCACCGTCGCTTTCAGACTACTGATGCCGAGCGCACCCCAATGACTGAGTTTGAAGCACTGGCCATCACCCGCGACGATCGCAGAGTGCTTGACTACTTCATCGAACAGCTAACCAAGGAGATGTTTCTCACGCGACCTCGAGGACCGGCATCGGCGCAGCCTGCGCCATTGAACAAAACCCGAACTCAGGTTGAGACTCTGGTGAGGGCCCGCGCCAGGTCTATCGTCGATCAGGCTGGAAGTCTTGCCACCAACACTCTTTTGAGCCTCAAAGGATTTGTGCGTACCTCTGCAGCACTTCCCGGACGCAAGATTCTCTTCCTGATCTCTGATGGTTTTCTAATGGGCAGCGCGAACGACTTCACTGACCAACTTCATCGCATCCTTGACGCGTCTGCGCGGGCAGGTACCGTGATTTACTCCATTGACGCGCGAGGTCTGATCAGTGGGTCACCTGACGCCAGCAGCAAGATTGCTTTCGACAACACCGCTCGGCTCGCCAGCCTCAAGAGTGGGGCCGTGACTGCCTATCAGGAGCCTTTGCGCACTGTTGCTGTTGATTCCGGAGGACGGGCCCTGTTCAACACTAACGCGCCGGCACATGCTGCTAAGGAGGCTATCAACGAAGCCTCTGACTATTACCTGCTCGCCTGGAGACCTGAAGAAGAAGACTTACGAGGTGATAAGTTTCAAACTATCGAAGCCAACGTCATTGGCAGGCCTGATCTGATCGTTCTAGTTAGACGCGGGTTTTTCTTCGCCCAGCCGGTGGCAGCTCCGGCCGGCAACAACTCGGCGAATGCCCGGCAGAAGCGCGAACCCGACGATCCGCTGATTGAATCGCTGCGTCGCGCTTTCCCAAGTCGAGGCTTGCCGGTCTCACTGTCCGCCGGCTACATGGACTCCGATGCAAAGTCGGCAATGCTGACGGCTTCAATAGAGATAGCAAGTAAGGCCCTGGACTTCGGTAGCGGCGCCGAGCAACGAAATCCCGAGCTTGATATCGCCGGCATAGCGATAACCGCTCAGGGCAAGGAGTCGGCAAGATTCGAACAAAGCTTAACTGTGTCGCCTCCTGAAAGCGGATCCGGAAGCGGGCGCCGCGTTACCTATAATCACCAGCTCAGTCTTTCTCCCGGGCTTTATCAAGTCAGAGTGGCGGTAAGAGAGAGAAAGAGCGGACGACTCGGAAGTGCTATGCAGTGGATAGCTATTCCAGATCTCAAAGACGGGAGCTTCTCGTTGAGTAGTATTTTCATCGGCGACTTTGACGCCAATGCTTCTCTATCGGGGAAGTTGTCCCTTAACGGCGACCACCGGTTTCCCAGCCGCTCGAGGCTCGGATTATTCGTTTACATGTACAACGCCGCTCGGGGGCAAGGCGTTCCAGATATCGCCCTTCAGATTCAGATTCTTCGCGATGGGCAACCAGTGGTAACGAAACCTTTGGTCAAAGTGGCGACCGACGGCCTGGCAGACTTTACGCGGATTGCCTATGGTGAGGATATTTCGCTGAGTGCCCTGGCTCCCGGCCGTTACGTTCTTCGGCTTACGGCCATTGATCGCGAAGCCAAGAAGAGTGCGGAGCAACAAACCCAATTCACAGTCTATTGACTCCATTACAGAACCGTTTGCGGTAGCCAATGGATCCCAGGCTCAACTCGACCAGCACCACTCAACCACGGAACCATTTGCGGTTGCCAATGGGGCCTAAGCTCAACTCGACCAGCACCACTCAACCACAGAACCATTTGCGGTAGCCAATGGATCCCAAGCTCAACTCGGACTGGCACCGCTCAATTACGGAACGGCAAGCGGTAGCGAGCGGATGTTGCCGCTCAACTCGACCAGCACCACTCACGGAACCATTTGCGGTAGCCAATGGATCCCGGGCTCAACTTGCATCATTTCGTGGTGTTTCGTGTACTTGTGGATCGTTCATCCCCCTCGGAAGGCGAAACGATCGACAAATCACACGAACTGGCACTAAACGAGCAGTTGAGCCTGGGATCCATTGGCTACCGCAAATGGTTCCGTAGTTGAGTCATCAATACTCGAGTTCACCGTTGTAGATCATCTCGGCGACCTTAAACTTCATATCAAGCTTAAACTTGAATGGGCTTCCCACCTGAATAGAACTGCCCGTGGACCGGTTCGTTGTTTGCCTGGCGTTAACAGGTTGTCCGGCAGTGTCCGAGGAAGAGTCGGAGGTTATCTTATTCTCATACTCAGCGTGGAATCTAAGACTGCCGCTATCTGCATTTACGAATGGTTGCCCTTCGGTCGTGCGAGAAAAGATAAAGCGGGCGCCAAATGGGTCTTTTCCGGGTGGCACGTAGTCGCTCAAGAAGATTCGCTTGCCGTCCTTCCTCTCCAAGTACACGCTGTTCTTCAAAACCGCGGTTACTGCGCTGTTGAATGCCTGCATCACTCTTCCCAGGTAGCGTCTGTCGGTGCCTTCATATGCCACCGTTACGATGATGAAATCGCCCGCGGAAAGATTGGCCCACGCGCGTCTTTTCTCAGTCACACTTTTCGCGGTCTCAGTTTGATCGGGTTCGCTTTGGTTTAGCTCGATCAATCGTACGAATGCCTGGCGGATAGGCCGCGCCGAATACAAACGAATGCGAAACTTCACGCTCGTGGCTTGGTTTGTCGCTCCTTGCGTCTCTCGGCTGCGAGTGTCACCCATATTTGACGGGCTATAAAACATTTCCGACGTATCAGTTTCCGTTTGCGTCTGACTCCAGGGAGAGTCGTCCAGTATTTTCTGCGCGTCCTTCTTGCTCCACTCCACCCACGGCTTAAGTGGTTTCTGGGCAAACGCGCCCACTGCTACAAGGATCGCGACTGCGAACGCGATAATCGTCTTGTTCATTACGGCACCTCGCTAACTAAACACTATTCCGACCTGACTGTCTGACTACAGTTGTAATCAAGAAGAGTCGAGAAACGATCTGAACCATGATCCAGCGCGATGTCGCGGCGTACGTAATCGATGTGCAAGATCGACATGAGTAGAGCAGCTTCTTCATCAAGCAGTCTCAGAGTGAGGGGTCCATATTTGCTAACGCCGGGATCAAGATCCGAGAGCAGATAGTGCCGGCATGCAAATCCGGGAACGGAACCCAACGCAATTCGTGTCAGCAAACCCGACGAGCCAAACAGTTCCAGTACTGGCTGTCCTTCGATACCCCGGTCGTCTATGTTTATCACGGCTATAAGCTCGTCAAAGAACAATTCATTTCCACG
Organism: Pyrinomonadaceae bacterium; assembly: GCA_050748205.1. GTDB lineage: Bacteria > Acidobacteriota > Blastocatellia > Pyrinomonadales > Pyrinomonadaceae > PSRF01. The sequence goes on from JBOGOU010000343.1 coordinate 17,382, forward strand.
GCGCTCTAAGCGTGCTCCGGAAGTTATGTAGTCCGTCACAATGCCACCGCGCTGCTTGGGCTTTTGATAGTGGCGCGCGGACTGAAGTCCCGGCCTAAAATGCGTAAACGCATGGGCTCCCCACTCAGGTACGCGAACCTCAACCTTCATCAGCGTGTGTGTGGTGTCAGGATGCACCGCGAGAGAAATGCCGCCGGAGAAGTTCTTCTTCAAAGCCAATTGCGCGAAATCGAGCACACAACTTTGCTCGGCCGGGAGACGAATCACCCCATGTCGATACTGAGAAGCCGGCAACAGCGCGGGTAGTTTTGGATCAGTCCTTCCGTCCCATGAGACAGCTCCATCCGCATCAGTTAAGAACGGGTAGAGCCACTGAACTTGTTCGATTGGTAAACCTGTACTCAGAAAGCACCGCGATTCCAGGGAGATGGAAGCCACTCTCTTAGCATTAAACACGAGCGGCGAATAAAGCGCGTTCTTAGCTTTGAAATTCCCGCTCGAGTCAAAGGGCAGCGTCTCAGGCCCGGGAGTGAAAACGTTTTGATGAATCGGATGCTCGACGCTAAAGCGCGGACGGTTCGGCTGCTTGATCAGGAGGTAGGCGAAACTCTTCACGGTTTGCGAATCGTTGGTCACCGCCAACAATCCACCCCTCGAGAGGGCTTGGGGCACCAGGTTTTCTGCTTTCTTCGCAGCAGCTTTACCGAATACTTCCCCTGGTTCATTGGCAAAGCTCCCACTGTTAAGACACAAGAGGAGAGATGAATAACCTCCGAGATCGTAACGCTTGGTGATGGTCTTACCGCCGTCCCGATCGAAGAGACTGATATCACCAGCGCTCCTGCCGCCATACGGATTGAACAACGCCAGAGTGCAAATGTATTCCGCGAGCGCGGGAAACGGCATTGAGTAATAAAAACCTTCGGCACGTTGCCACTGCAGTGGATCGGGATTGGCATGCACGTTGTCAAAAGAACTCTCAGTCTGCCAACGAACGAAGGCCGAACTGAAAAGATCGCTGGCGTGCATAGGCTCGGGGCCGCGCGGCTGTAACCGGATTTTCATTCCGCCCCAGAAACTCTTAACGCCGCCAATGAGGTCTCGCGCATTGATCACAGTTGTGCGCATCGCCGGGACCGTCAATTTCCGGGCAATACCACCCAAGCCTATAGCCTTTCCAGACCTGTCGTATAGATAGATCTCGTAATCTGTGCCGTAGGCATCGCCCTCGTAACCACGACGGCCAACAAACGTGTCGGATGTCAAAACGATTTCCGTATGAATTCCTCGCTCATCGTCTTCCACAATAAACGGCGCGCAAACGTCAAGCCAGCATAGACCAGGAGGGAAAACCGAACCTGAAGGCTGTGAGTGCGATCTTTGACTGTTTGTGGACTGTTGAAAGGGAACCAGCGGTGTGGCAGCGAAACCCGCGACTGAAGCGGAGAGTAGCGATAAGAACCCTCGTCGATCAAAGGACCCCATAGCTAATTGTTTCTACGAACAGTTACTGGCAGATTGCCGAATGCAGAACTTTAATACCAAAAAGGGAGAGGAACGGAATGCCGCTCCTCCCCCCGAAGACGCTCGAGCATCGAGCAGTTAGAAGTTAATTCTCAACACCATCTGGATCATTCGACCGCCCACATCATTGGTGGTGGAGAGATCCTGATAGGCGTTTGCGGTTCGACCAAAAGTCGCATCGCCAAAATTGGTAACGCTGGTGTCCGCGGCGGTCTGGCTGCCAACCTTGAAGTTGATTGCGTTGAAGGCATTCAAGAATTCAGCTCGCAGCTCGACGTTCATCGTTTCTGTCACCCTGGTCTTCTTGACGATGCTGAGATCCAACCGCGTCAAGCGCGGCCCATGGAGGATGACGTTGGAAAATCCGCATTGACCCGCAAACTCCTGCACGCACCCATTGCTATTCGGCGGCGCAATGTACCTGCCGGTTGGTGCTCCCAGAGTTGCTGAAAAGCCCGTAGGCGTGGAGTTGAAGGCCCGCCGGGTATTAAGGATTATGTCATCGGGAAAAAAGAAGACAAGGCCGCTCGGATCCCTTCGGATCTCGACTGCGTTCTGCAACTCTCTCAAGTCCATCCCGACAAGCTGGACGTTACCTAAGCTGAAGGTCGAGCCGCTTTGAACACGTGCCTGACCGTGAATCGCCCATCCTCCCACCAGCCGGTCCACTAAGCCATTAGCATCGCCCGCGAGCCACTGGCCTCTGCCGATTGGCAGCTCCCAAATCCAATTGGCCTTGATAGCGTGGACGAGATCGAAGGGCGAGATGTTCTTGTCGAGCGACGGATCTCGCAGCGTGCTCGGCTGAAAAAAGACCGACCCACTGGTGCCGTACATATTACTTAGCGATTTTGAGAAGACGTAGCTGCCCTGAATTAGCAGTCCACGCGAGAGCCGGCGGCGCAACTCGATTTGCAATGAGTCGTACCAGGTTTTACCGCTATTGTCCACAACGAAGGCGCCGCCATTGGCGAGGTTCGTGTTGACGAAATTGGGGTTGGCAATGAAAAGATTCGCCGGCAACCCTGCGGCCGCTCCTCTGTTACGACGTGCGAGATCGCTAAAGAGACTTAGGGCAAAGGCGCGAGCGTTCGCGTTGTTGAAGCCCAGGTTGTTTATGAACGTCGAGCTGCCGAATTCACAGTTTGCGGTACACGTAGTTCCAGTGAATACAGGAACGTAACGCGCCGGATTGTTGAAATCCGCCGTCCCGGTAATGTAGCCAATGTTGATCGGCAGCGGGAAAGTGCCTGTACCGGGACCGTAGTAACCGAATGACGTTGTTGTTGAAGTACAGGCGCCAGCGGCATTGCGCGCTACGCAAACGGTGCGACCGGCTGCTGTATTGGCGAGGAAGTTGGCCTGAGCCAACTTGAATTCTTTAGCAAACCCGTTCTCAGTTATGTTTGTCTCATTGAGGTTGTACTGATGCCAGAGGTCCGTACCGCGATTGGCGACATAGCGAGCTTCGAACACAGTGTCTTTGTTAAGTTCGCGCTGGATGCCAATCGACCACGACTGCACATAGCCAATCTTGAGATTCGGCAAGAACGCATTCGCGCTGTCCGACGGAGAATAGGGAGGATTGGATGTCGGAGTTATTGGAAAGGTCGGAGCGGCAGGAATCGCGGGCGGTGCAAGAGCTGCCCTGTTGCGGAACAGAGTCCCGGCAGTCAGGTTATTAAGGGAAATGCTACGGTTCGCATTAAGAGTGCCGCCGGGATTACTCCCGATCACTGCATTCATCACATCACTCCCCTCCCGAACAAAGGCAATCGAGTAGCCGGCACGAAGCACAGTCTGTCCCGACTCCCCCGCCAGCCGTCGCAGGAAGCCACTTTTGATATTTGGGCTCCAGGCAAAACCGATGCTTGGACCAATAT
>JBOGOU010000344.1:0-7097 GCA_050748205.1 Pyrinomonadaceae bacterium
CCACCCACTCCCGTGGGTGGGATTTGAAACTGCACCATTACGTGGGGGGTGGGGAAAGCTCTTTGATCGAACTGGCTCGGCTCGGACTTGGGCAATCAGTACGCCCGGTAACCTTCAATGAGGCTGAGGAGCAGCTTCCGCCTGCTCCGCGGGCGCGCGCCCATCATGTTGAAGCCACGATTTAATGAGACTAGCCCAATGAGAGATCACGCGAAACATAGATCCCGCCAAACTTCCTTGACAGAAACCGCTAATCTTTGGCTGAATGCGTGGCATAGTCACCCGCAACTCCCCTGATTTTGTCGTTGAGTCCAAAACTCCGAAGGAGCTAGAGCTATGGCCACGGCCGACATCAAGAGTTACGCCGCCAGCGGACAAGTAGGTACTACCAAACACCCAAAAGGACTGTATGTGCTCTTCGCGACCGAGATGTGGGAGCGATTCAGCTTCTACACTATGATCGCGATGTTCGCGCTCTACATGCGCGACCCCACGGGACAGGGCTTCTCCTGGTCGGTTGACGACACACAGGCGCTCTATTCGAACTACATCATGTTCGTTTACTTCTCGCCTCTCGTGGGTGGTTGGATCGCAGATAAGAAAATCGGCTATCGCAAGGCCGTGATGATCGGCGGACTCTTCTTCATGGCGGGGCATCTTCTGCTTTCGATCCGCTCGATAGGCGTTGTCTATGCGGCGCTCACTTGCCTGGTTATTGGCAACGGATTCTTCAAGCCGAACGTGTCTGCCATGGTGGGAAATCTGTACTCGGAAGGCAGCCATCTGAAGGATCGCGCCTATAACATTTTTTATATGGGCATTAATGTCGGGGCTTTCCTCGCACCCGTTGTTGCTGAGTTCGTGAAGAGTCGATTTGGCTTTCACCCTGCCTTCGCGGTCGCGGCGGTCGGCATGGCGATTTCGATATCCATTCTGTGGAAATGGAAAAAGCACATCGAGGCGGCGGAGCGCCCGGCTAGCAGGGGACCAAAGACACTGGCGAACGTGGCGGCCGTCACCGTTGACGCCCCGCCGGCGAGCGTGAGCAACCAGCGCGCGATTGAAGCCGTGCCGGATTGGAAGCGCGTGGTCGCGTTGCTCGTGATCTTTCTGATCGTCATAGTCTTCTGGATGGTTTTCCACCAGAACGGCACGACGATAACCTACTGGGGTAACGACAACACCAACTGGAAAGTCACGGGCATCATCTCGAATGCAATTAACCCGGCGTGGGTCATTCTCCTCACATTTCCCGTCATCACTTTCTGGCGGTGGCTCGACAAGAAAGGGCTCGAACCTTCAACGCCGACGAAGATGGTCTTCGGCATGGTGTTAACGTCGCTGGCGTTCTTCGTCTTTTTCATCGCGGCGAAGATCGGCGAAGCTTCTGTGCCGCCAGGCGGTGACCCCTACGCTTTCAGAATGTCGCCCCTTTGGCTACTCGGTGCTTACGGCGTGCTGACTGCGGGCGAGCTAATGTTGTCTCCGATGGGATTATCGTTGGTGTCAAAGGTTGCTCCCGTCCGCGTGCGCGGCATCATGATGGGTGGCTGGTTCGTGGCCACCGGCCTTGGCAACAAGCTTACACAGATCGGCCAGCTGTGGGACGACTGGTTGCACTCCACATTCTGGATTTTCTGTAGCGCCTGCGCGTTGGTGATGGCGTTTGTATTACTCATACTACTGCGACCATTGAAGAAGGCAATGCCGGGTGTTTGAGATTTCCGCCGGGGACGAAATTCCGAGGATGGCCAGATAGCTCCAAGGTACTTTGCCTGTCAAGATCCATTCGGCTTTTCAGAACAGTGGTGCGATATCTCTCCCGTATTCTGGTGCGATAATTTCCCGTCGCTTGGCTTAGTGACTTTTAAATAAGGAACTTTCTTAATGAGCACACCAATTGATGGCGCTGCGGCGAATTCGATGTCTCCGGCGGATGATCGTGGATTCTTCGGCCATCCGCGCGGACTGTCCACCCTTTTCTTCACCGAGATGTGGGAACGCTTCAGCTACTACGGGATGCGGGCGATCCTCACTCTTTACATGACTAAGACGCTCGTTGAAGGTGGATTAGGCTTTGACGAGAAGTATGCCAGTGTGATCTATGCGACTTATGTTTCATCTGTTTGGTATTTGCCGCTCATCGGCGGGTGGTTGGCTGACAGAATTTTAGGAGCTCGGCGTGCTGTGTTGATAGGCGGCATCATTATCGCCTGTGGTCACTATTCAATGGCGATTAGCACATTAGTAAACTTCTATGCCGGCCTGGTCTTAATTGCCATTGGCACCGGACTGCTTAAGCCCAACATCAGCGCAATGGTGGGCAACTTGTACAAAGACAAGGATGAGCGTCGCGACGCGGGGTTTTCAATCTTCTACATGGGCATCAATCTCGGAGCCTTCTTTTCCCCGATTGTTGTTGGGTTTCTCGCGCAACACGCATGGTTCAAGAATTTCATCGGATCTATGGGGCTCGATCCGAATAGCAGTTGGCATTGGGGATTTGGCGCGGCGGGTGTTGGTATGACACTTGGTTTGATTCAGTACGTGCTCGGTCGCAACCGGCTCAGAGGTGTCGGAGAGAGGCCCGAAAAGACGACAACAGCAAGATCTGAAAGTTTCGATTACGTCACGTTGGGCCTAGCTGTCTGCGGGGGGATCGTTGGAGGCGTGGTCGGGTTTCGTTTTGGCGAAGCGGGATTGGTCTCAGCGTTTTTTCCGTGCGTCGTCTTCTTTTTCGCCGGCTACTTGGCGGGAACAGTAAGGCTGCTCACCGGCGATGAGCTTAAGAACGTCCTGGTCATTTTCATACTTTTTGTATTTTCAATTGTGTTTTGGATGACCTTCGAACAGGCCGGTTCGAGTTTGACCCTATTCGCCGATCGGTTAACGAGAACAACAATCTTTGGCTGGGCCTACCCGTCGAGTTGGTTTCAGTCGGTCCAACCAATTTTCATTATTATTCTGGCCCCAGTATTTGCGTGGCTCTGGCAGAGAATGGGTCGTCGCCAGCCATCGAGCCCTGGCAAGTTTACTTTTGGTTTACTCTTCGCCGGCCTGGCGTTTGTGGTTGTAACTATCGCGTCCGTGTTCACCGGCGGCGGTCGAGTTAGTCCACTCTGGCTAATTGCTGTCTACTTCTTACAGTCGATAGGCGAGCTCTGCTTGAGTCCTGTGGGTCTTAGTACGGTTACCAAGTTAGCACCTGCTCGAATGGTTGGATTGATGATGGGTGTTTGGTTCCTCTCGATCTCAATAGGCAGCTACATCGCCGGTCTAACGACGCGGTTCTTCGAGGGAAACGACACCGCCTTCCTGACGCGAGCCTTTGGCACCTTCGCGGCCATTACGTTGATCGCCGCGCTTGTGTTGGCTGTGCTAACGCCAGTAATAAAGAAGATGACGCCTCGTGCTGAGGCTGCGTGATCACAGATGAGAGGATTGATGGTGCCGAGACAACTTGATAAACGACTCTTCGCTTTTCTTTTGGTGATTCTTGCGCCGGTCGCAAGCGCGCAGCAGAAGCCGCTCACTATTGACGACATTTTTGATCCGGTCAAGAAACTCAATTTCAGCGGCACTACACCAAGCATTCGCTGGCTCAAAGACGGCACCCATTACCTTCTGACGAATGATGCAGCAAGGAAAGACGTGCCAAGGCTGCAAAAGGTCAACGCTCTGACCGGCGTGGCCACTCCTTTCCTCGACTCGGCAAAGATGGAAGCCGCCTTTACCGCACTGGGAGGAATTTCCGCCCAGGATGCCAAGCAGCTCGCGAACCGCGGCTCCTATGAGTTCAACAAGAATGAGACGGCTGTGCTGATCAATTTTGCGAACGACCTGTTCTACTACGAATTCGGCAGTGACAAGGCTGTGCGCGTTACTAACAACCCGGAGGAGGAAGTCGGAGAAACATTCAGCCCGGACGCTCGCATGATTGGCTTCGTGCGTAACAACAACATGTACGTCTTCGATCTTGTCACTCAGAGAGAACGCCGGCTCACTACCGACGGTGCTCCAAAAATCCTTAACGGCCGGCTTGACTGGGTTTACCAGGAAGAGCTCTATGGACGCGGCAATTTTGAGGCCTACTGGTGGAGTCCAGATTCGACGATGCTGGCGTATCTGAGGCTGGACGAGAATCCTGTCCATGAATTCGCAGTCGTCGATCATATCCCTTACCGGCAAAACGTTGAGGTAACTCCTTATCCCAAAGCCGGCGATCCCAACCCGGTGGTTCAGCTCGGCGTGATCAGCGCTGCGGGCGGCTCTACGCGCTGGATTGATACCTACAAATATCAGCCTGCCGATTTCCTTGTAGTGCGCGTCTCGTGGACGCCCGATAGCAAGAAGGTGGTTTACCAGGCCCAGAATCGCGAGCAGACGTTTCTCGATCTCAATTTCGCCGACGCCAGGGATGGAAAGTCGAATACCGTTGTGCACGAGACTTCCAAAGCCTGGATTGAAGTGATTGATAACCCACACTGGCTGGATGATGGTTCATTCCTCTGGGAGAGCGAGCGGAACGGTTGGCGGCATCTCTATCACTACGGCCAGGACGGAAAACTTATTCGTCAAGTTACTGATGGAAAGTGGGAGGTGCGGTCGTTTGAAGACGTTGATGAAGGCAAAGGTCTAATCTACATGACCACAACCGAGCGCAGTCATATCGCGGCGCAGCCATATCGCATTAAACTTGATGGCACTGGTCTCACTCGTCTAACAACCAACGAGGGCACTCATCGAATGGTCCTCAGCCCCACGAAGAAACACTTCATCGACTTCTGGAGCGACGTAAATACGCCTACGCAGACGCGTCTGTTTGATACTGAAGGAAAACTCGTTCGCGTTATCGAAGAGAACAAGGTTGACGCGCTAAAGCAATACAAACTTGGGATGACTGAGTTGTTGAAAGTGAAAACGCGGGACGGGTTCGAGATGGAAGCAATGTTGATCAAACCGCCGGATTTCGATCCCAACAAAAAGTATCCTGTTATGCAGTTTACTTACGGCGGCCCGCATGCGCCCCAGGTGCGGAATGGTTGGGGCGGCACAAGCTACATGTGGCATCAGCTGCTGGCGCAGAAAGGATATATCGTCTGGGTTTGCGACAATCGCACGGCGAGCGGCAAAGGAGAGGAATCGACCTGGCCCGTCTACCGGAACTTTGGCGAGCTGGAGCTCCGCGATATAGAGGACGGACTTAACTGGTTGCGGTCTGAGCCTTACGTCGATGGCTCGCGCATTGGGATCTGGGGCTGGAGTTATGGCGGTTTTATGACCAGCTATGCCTTAACGCACAGCACCAGTTTCAAAGTTGGAATTGCTGGCGGCACGGTTGCAGATTGGCGTGATTACGACACCATCTACACCGAACGCTACATGCAAACTCCGCAAAACAACCCGGAAGGCTACAAGAAGAGTTCACCAGTAACCGCGGCCAAAGATCTTCATGGCAAGATACTGCTGATTCACGGCGCGATTGACGACAATGTTCACGTGCAGAACACGATTCAATTTGTCTATGAATTGCAAAAAGCCGGGAAACAGTTTGAGTTGATGCTCTATCCGAAGTCGCGCCATGGAGTGACTGATCCGCTGCTCGTCAAGCACATGCGCACGATGATGACAGCGTTTATTGTCGAGAATTTGTGAAGAGCTATTCCGACCTTGAGCTTGGAACTTCTTGTTTCCGGAGCAAGAATTCACGCAAAGACGCAAAGGAGCAAAGACGCAAAGTCTAACAATCTTTCTCTTTGCGCCTTTGCTCCTTTGCGTCTTTGCGTGAAACTACCATGACTTGCGGCGGAGACCGCTGTGTAATCGGCGTAATTCTACGGATTACTTCCTTTGGCAGCGAGGACAGAAGTAGGTTGAGCGGCCACCGTGCACCACGCGCCGGATTCGGGCACCACATCTTTCGCAAGGCTCACCTTCGCGCTCGTAAACGCGCCAGAATCTCTCATCACTGCCGAAGTAGCTGCTGTTGCCGTCTCCAAGATCGATCTTCAAAGTAGAGCCGGAATCGATCGCTTCACCAAGCACCTGCCGAATTGCCTGATATAACCTGTGCACGCGCTGCTTGGAGATTGAGTTGGCGCTGGCAAACGGGCTTATTCGCGCAGTAAATAAGGCTTCGGCGGCGTAAATGTTCCCGAGGCCGAGAATCCTTGTTTGATCAAGCAGAATCTGCTTCAGGGTGCGGCGTGACCGCGAAAAAATCCCGCGCAGGTACTCTGGCGAGAAGCTATCGGACAGCGGTTCAGGCGCAAGCGCCGCCAGCTCCGGGCTGGCATTCAGTTTTGAAGCAGCCGCAATTCGCATCCGTCCAAACTGACGCATATCGCAGAATACAAGCCGGCGGTTGTCGTTCAAATAAAAGATTACGTGCGCGTAGGGAGGCAACTGCTGATCCGCGGGAATGCAAAGGAATTTGCCCGTCATGCGCAGGTGAACCAGCAATACTCGGGCCTGGTCGAGTTCGATCAGAATGTACTTGCCGCGCCGGCTGACGCCCTCAATGCGAGCGCCGCGCAGTTTGCGGGCGAAAGCGGGCCGAGAGATGTCGGGTGCGATGCGGGAGAGTCTTAGCTCTGCCGCAACTATCTGTCGGCCAGTGACGGCAGGCCTTAAACCGCGCACGATGTGTTCGACTTCCGGCAGTTCGGGCATTTCGCTCTAAGCTTGATCGTCACACGAAAGAAACGGGTGCCCAAAATCAAATGATCCCTGCCAGAAAATTGAGCTGTTCAGGTGACTGGCGTCACACTCTTCCCAGCAGCACCAGGATCAAAACAATAATCAGAATCAACCCAAGAGCGCCACTCGGCCGATATCCCCATCCTCTGCTGTACGGCCAGGCTGGCACCGAGCCCAGGAGCAACGGAACCAGGATGATCAAGAGTATAGTTCCCATTCTTACACTACCTCCCCAATTGAGTAACGCAACGGGTTACTCGATTCGCATTCCGGGGGTGGTCAAGGGGATACGGGAAGGTAATTGTAACCTGGCGGGGAAGTCAAACGAATTCTTCAGTCCAGTTCACCATGGGCAATAGCTCGGGGCAGTAGCCCGACTGTTAAGGAGGGCTCCTCAA
>JBOGOU010000345.1:0-1271 GCA_050748205.1 Pyrinomonadaceae bacterium
CGGTAGATGCGGATCGAGTATGTCAGTACATGCACCGGGCGCTGGAGTCGCTGGTAGAAGCTTTGGAGAGCGAGCCGTCCCGGGCGATGCGCACCCTGGAGGTGATACCGGAAGCCGAGAAGCGGCAGTTGTTGTATGAGTGGAACGCGACGGAGGGTGAGTATCCGCGCGAGCGCTGTGTACAAGAGTTGTTTGAAGCGCAGGTGGCGCAGACGCCGGATGCGGTGGCGGTAGTTTATGAAGATGCGACGTTGAGTTATGGAGAGCTGAACCGGCGGGCCAATCAGTTGGCGCACTATCTGCGGGAGCTGGGAGTGGGGCCGGATCAGCGAGTGGCCATCTGCCTGGAGCGCAGCCTGGAGATGATGGTCGGCTTGTTGGGAGTGTTGAAGGCTGGGGGAGCGTATGTGCCGTTGGACCCGGCTTATCCAGCAGAGCGGCTGCAGTACATGCTCGACGACAGCGCGCCTGTGGTGTTGTTGACGCAGGGCCATCTGCAAGGGCTGCTTAAAGATGTGGCGGACGAAGTTGTGGTGGTCGACTTGGGGGCCGACACTTCGATTTGGGAGAACCAATCGGAAGGCAATCCAGACTCAACTAGCAGCGGGTTAAGTCCAGAAAATCTGGCATATGTGATTTATACGTCGGGCTCGACCGGTACTCCGAAGGGCGTGATGGTTGAGCATAGAAGCGTAGTGAATCGAATTGTGTGGATGCAGAGGGTCTACGGACTGAATCGCGATGACGCCGTGCTGCAAAAGACCCCGTTGAGTTTCGACGTATCGGTGTGGGAATTATTCTGCCCGCTGATGTGTGGAATGAGACTGGTAGTGGCGCGGCCAGAAGGGCATAGGGATCCCGGTTATCTAAGTGAAACGATAGAGCGAGAGAGGATCACTACACTGCATTTTGTCCCCTCGATGTTGCAGGCGTTTGTAGAAGCAGGTGAGTGGAGGGAGAGCACGAGCCTGGCGCGGGTGGTGTGCAGCGGGGAAGCCTTATCAGGGAAGCTCGTGAGGAGTTACTACGAACGGGCGAGTAGAGGAGAGTTACACAATCTGTATGGACCGACAGAAGCAGCTGTGGACGTAACGGCGTGGAGTTGTGATGGGGATAAAGAGGGAACGACAGTGCCGATAGGTAGGCCGATGGCCAACGTCGGGATGTACATATTAGATAAGCACGGCGAGGCGGTGCCAATAGGAGTGGCTGGTGAGCTGTATATCGGCGGCGTGCAAGTAGGGCGCGGGTATTTGCGGCGGCCGGAGTTG
>JBOGOU010000346.1:0-5080 GCA_050748205.1 Pyrinomonadaceae bacterium
TATCGCGCCGTCAGCTGCAAGGCTTTGTTATATTGCGCTCATTACAAATCGCAACAAATCGCGAAGACGCTGGAATACCATCGACCTTCGCGGAACTCAAAGATTGCGTACCAATGAATCAAGGACCGCTTAACATTTCTACGGACATTGGCAGCGGGTGGGGCTACTCGGCGAACGTATTTACTCTTTTCAAACTGAGCCCACCATTTAGCAGCTGGGGCCGCGCCTTGAGCTAAAACTCTATCGAAAGCCTCCCAGCCACGAGTAGATGGTTCATCCCAGAACTCAAAAGTTTCATCGCGACTATCCCCATCATGATTATCATCCCCGATGCCGCCTGAGGTGAAAAAATCTTCTGCCATCATTTCTTTCAACGCCGCGCGATCACGCTTCTTGACGGCAGCACGGAAGGAGGCAATGAAAGGCTTCCAAGCTCGTTCTGCGGCAATATTGTTTTGAGCTCTGGCTCCGTCAGCGATGAGCAGCGGGAGGATTAGGATAATGATTCGTGAGACTTTCATGCGTAATCCAGAAGAAGCAATCGAACGCTGCGCTTCAGCGGCTCGCCCACGCAACTTAACAAAGAAGCCCGCTTACGGCGAGTCCGCTGCAAGCGCTTGTTCGATGCGGCGCTAAAGATATCGAGGGACGGTCAATCATTTTACCTGCGTTAAGGCGAAGGAGGTGGCTCCATTTGACTGCTTCTTTTGCGCTTTAAAAACTGCGTTCTCACGCGTGAAGGACCAGTGCGTATCACGATAAGACTCGGCAAAAACTAGCTGTCCATTCGTGACTCTTTCGACATCTGTGGGCTCAGCTTCGCGATGAACAATCTTGCCGCCGTTCAGAAAAACCATCCGCCTGGTAAACTCAACGTAATCGGGAAACGATGTGCCTATAGCCTGTTCGATTTGATCCAGACTAGCCCCATATTCGAACACGTGCATTTCATCCCATTCGAAATCCGTAAAGTCTTTGACCCTGATTATGCAGGGCGAGTCACTTTTGCAATTGTCGATGCTTTGGCCGACGCGGTGCTCTATTGAGGTCGAGTGCGAGCATGCGACCATGACCGTTAAGAGGAATGTGAGACCCCAACATCGCCCCATCTTTAGTATTTATGTCAGCATCGAACGCTGGCCTTCAGCTGCGGCGCGCGCTCAGCATTCAGCTGAGATCAAAGAGACTACTTGAGAAGCACGCTATCGCGCCGTCAGCTGCAAGGCTTTGTTATGTTGCTTTGGGTTCAGGCACCTGCAAATCTCGGCAGATCTTGCTGACGAGAAAATCATTAACCTCTCGATGTCGAGGTACGGTGGAGGAGGATTGAGTACTGCGATTGACATAGACCGTGTGCTTCTTACCTTCGCGCAGAAATTCGCACCCGTGCGCTTCGAGATGGCGAATCAAAGCCTTACGCTTCATGCGGCTGAGAGAGAGACCGCTTCGCGAATGACATCTTTACCCTGAATTCGCTCTTCGGCTAGACTGCGATTAGCTTCCAGCACGAGCTCTATCGCCTCTTCCAGGTTTGCCCGCGCCTCTTCCAGCGTGTCGCCTTGACTGTTAGCGCCGGGCAACTCCTCAACAAATGCGATAAACCCCTCTGGTACTTTTTCGAATACTTTCGTTAACTTCAGATTCATGACTTAACCTTAGAGTATCTGCCATTAGGTTGTCCAACTTTCGACAAGCAACATAACGCTGGCCTTCAGCTGCGGCGCGCGATCACCATTCGAGCTGAGGGAAAAGGGTTACTTGAGAAACATGCTATCGCGCCGTCAGCTGCAAGGCCTTGTTGGGCGATGCGGCAACCATTCAAGAATCAGTAATAGGTTTCATAGCTGGTTGCCTGCCACACACCATTTATCTTCTCAACATTAATCCATGCAGGCGCGCCCAGGCCAATCCTACGGCCGCTATGACGGTAGGTGGCGTAGATCAACTGAATTTTCTCACCCTCACCTTTGCGATCCATCAGGCTCCAGCTTCCCAACGGGTATTTCTGCTCTCTCTCACAAAGATATCCAACACGGGCAGAATCAAGGGCCGGTAACGATAAAGCTTGCCGGCAGTTGCGACTCTTTAGATGTTGAAGGACAACGTCAGCGCTGCGTTCGGGCTCACGATCTCGGAAGGGATTCTGAATTATGAAGGCACTGTATTGAACCGACGCTCGATCAACATGCCTATACAAGACAGGATTCGAACGGCTGAAGAAAAGATAAGCGGCAAATCCAATGGTCGCGGTGAAGATGATTATCAGGATTCTGAGTTTCATGGAAGGACCCAACTCCATCGCCCAACGCTGCGCTTCAGCGGCTCGCCCACCCAACTTACCAAAGAAGCCCGCTCACCGGCGAGTCCGCTGCAAGCGCTTGTTCGATTGCGATCTCCATTTGGCAGCTCGCCCTCTTCCGCACGTTCCGGATCTCTTTATTGGCAACTGAACTGAACCACGGTTCTCGCGGACCGTGACTGGATACTGATTCTTATTTTCAGCCCAGGGCCTTTCGCCAAAATCGTTTTTGAAATCGGGATGAGCCCGCAACCTCGACACTGCCAGTTCCCAACCTCTTTCTATTGAACAACGCCTTTTCCTGAATTTGGGATATACATCAGCCGGATTACATTTAAGACCATCCAAAGCGTGAGCCGCAAAAACATACTTCCACATGAGTGTGAGGTTTCCTTTTACGCCCCATCCCATGGCGTAGTGCAAAGCTAGATTGCAAGTTCCAAGGGCGTAACCCTGTTCGGCACTTTTTCTGAACCAAAAAACTGCTTGGCTCTGATTTGGCTTTACCCCAATACCCTCCGAGTAAGCAATGCCCACTTCATTCTGGGCATCGACGTTTCCAAGCTTTGCTTTTTCTAATAACGAGAGAAACGAGGCAGATTGAGAAAACGTCGCTGTCGCACTAACCAACAGAAGAAGCAAGACCAGAATGATCTTCATACTTAGCAAATACGCGGTAGCAATCGAACGCTGCGCTTCAGCGGCCGGGCGACAACCGCGTTAGCGGCAAGTTGTCGATGAGAGGCGCGCTAATTCCGGTCCGCTGCAAGCGCTTGTTGGGCTGCCCGTTGAAACAACTACTCAACTATAAATCTTTTGGTTCGAGGCCGGTGTTCTTGGCAATTCGCGCCAACATCCTAGGACCTATCTCATCCTTATCATGAAAAGCAAAGACCACGTCAGGCCAGCCTGGACGTGAAAGGATCTTGTGAGAACTGGATTCGCGTTTGATAGCCCATCCGATGCGGACAAGCGCGGCGAGAACACGCTTAGCCTTCGCTGAAGACCACTGACTCATGCCGCGGCAAAAGAAATGCTCATGAAGTCGGGCGGGCCTTCGCCGTGCTCTAGCCGATCGGCCAACACGCGCAAAGCGAGCGCCTGAGCTTTGGCGATCGCTTCAGTAGAGGATTGCCCGTAGGCGAGCACGCCTGGGAGTTCGATTACTTCCGCTAGCCAGCGACCATCATCCTCTCGCTCATATTCAACTGTGAAGGTCATACTCAGTTACCTCGTGCAAATCGTACCACGAGATGCGACAGCGAAGCAGCTCAAAGCTGCGCTTCAGCGGCCGGGCGAAAACTGCGCTAGTGGCGAGTCGTCGATGAGAGGCACGCTGATTCCGGTCCGCTGCAAGCGCTTGTTGGATATCGTGAACCAAGATCATTCATGGTAGATATCCGGTCGATCAACAGCGCAGCAGGTGACACGACTTAACACCAAGCCAGCCGCTTCAATCCTTATTTCACTATCTCTGACCCTAATTGAGAATTGCTTAAACGAGTTAGACACAGCTTGGCCGACCAACTCTATCGCATCTCCTAAACGTTTTCTCGAGTCAACGGTTTCACCCTGACACGAAAGGCGCCCGACATAACGGAACGGCAAATTGATCACCGCCCCAGGTTCTACATCCAGAAGAATGATTTTATCTTCGTAACTTTCAATCAGGAGATACTTCAGTCGATGACCTGTCTCGTTCGAAATCTGCAGGCTGTAGGTGGATACTCCCTCATCGCGACCAATCTTGAAAATAGATTCCGACAACCAGGACTTCTCGGGATATAAGCTATTGAATTCACTGTCCAGCGCATCGCCAGTGTAAAGGAGCTTCGATTCAAGCAATTGCTCTCCTCCAAGAGCGGCGCTGAAATAGACATATCTCTCGATGCCTGGGAAGGGACGGGTCTGTGAAATTCGAACCGTATATCGTTCACCAGGAGATGAACTGAAAGATAATTCCTTTCGGGAAGAGCACCCTAAGGTCCCAACCGACGAAACAAGGATTCCAAGCAAGCAGATGAGCTGTAGCATGTTCGACTTCATATACCATTCAACAGATATCCAACGCCGCGCTTCAGCGGCCGGAAAACAACTGCATTTAGCAGCAAGCTACCGATGCGAGGCACGCTGATTCCGGTCCGCTGCAAGCGCTTGTTCGGATTCGCCTTCGGAATCAGGCTTACCTCTGATTGGATACTTCGCCAAGAGCATTCGACAACTTGCGATAAGCTCTTCTAGATACGATTGATCCAACTCAAATTGGAATGAATGCTCCTGTCTTATGTGATCTGGAGTAATTTCAACTTTCATCTCGATTTGTCCCAACCCACTCATCTTCAACCCCACGGATAGCTCGGGCTCGAGGCTAACTAGATCTGCTCCGCCGGAGAGTGATTGATTCATTATTTCCAGGTCGGCAAGCCAGCGAGCCAGGTCAGGAACATGAAGGATATCCCCGTTCGTCCACACATCGGCACCTTGGCTTCCACAATGTGCAGTGATATTCAACCAATTGCCATCCCAATAATCCTCTTCATTCGGATATTGACGGCCATGGACCCAAATCTGCAAACCATCAAGCTTGATGTCAGGTGGGCCGAGATTGTCAGCGTACTTTTCAATGCTCATGTCTAAACCTAGAGGAAGAAACCGAACTTCTATTTAGTTTAGAAGGTCTCATGTTGCAACATGATAGTCTCTCATCTAAATCGGCCTCGATTGTAAAAACCCTCTACAATTATCCCTATTCGCCTTGTAACACGAGTCGTTGCATTGGTA
>JBOGOU010000347.1:0-5151 GCA_050748205.1 Pyrinomonadaceae bacterium
CGTCGACTTCGGTGCGGTGAGCGAGATAATAGGTAATCGCGCCGTAAATCTGCTCCAGCATCAGGGTGTCATAGTTATCGGCGATACTCTCCGGAGAGAGACCGCTCAGAAAATCATAGACAACTGAATCAAGCGAGACACGACTGCCAGTGATCCGATAAGCGCCATTAACCTCCATGACGTAGCTTGTTTCCATTGCGTCATCTCCTTCTTTACTCATTCTAGTGAAGGACCGGACCGCTAACAACGTAAGTTCTGAAGGTTCACTGTGATGCCTGCCGCGTCCTTCTCGTTTTCTTCCAATTGCCACCGTGACTGAGCTTCGTCCGCGACCTCACAACCGGTAACTTTTCTTTACACTGGAAAGTATCCTTTCGGTTTTCCGCGCTTAGCACCCTCTTGGAAAATGCTCGTTACTCGCCAGACAACATTTCTTAATCAGAGTAAATCAGAATCATTTCTCAGTTTACGATCTGCATCGACTCGCTACGATTGATCAATGGAATTTGGTGGCACACTCTTTGTTAAGGGAGTGGTGTGCAATGCAAAACTTATATTGGAACAATTGGTGTTGGAAAGGATGGCCGGGCCAGCACAATTCACGTAGCACGGTACATTCCAGCTATTTGTGAGTTTTTGGGGAAAGGATTTCTTTCGCGCGAAAGATCTTCTTTCGTTACGTCCGTCGCTGCTCTGAATCCACGGTCCGACCGTGGTCACTGCATGCAGACTGAGCCGCATTGACGCTAGTTCGCTACTCCCATCACCTGCTGTCACAGTGAACAACAATCTTGCCTTTTTGCGTAGGGGCCAAAGTTGCGAATAGATGATTGAAGCTCCTCTCTATTAAAGGACAGTGCTCAAGGTTTTCGATTAATACAATTGACCAAAAGGAAGATATCTCAATGTCTCATTTAGATCCTGTCACAGTCGACACTCCCCCACGATCACAGCAAGAGATGCTGAAAGATCATAACCAAATCCTACAGAACTACTTTGACACCTACATCACTCGTGGATTAAGCCAGAGAACAATAGTCGAAACCTGTAGGTTCATCCAGCGCTGGTTTGAGAGGATCCGGGTGTGCGACGCGAGCGGTGAACATCAACTCTACATTTGGGAAGCCATGAAGCCTTTCGAAGGGCGCAAGCGTATCAAGGAATTCTTACTGACGCTTAGCGCCCTCGATGACGACAACAAAGTTTGTCTGCGGTCTACGACGGTGAGAGCTTATGCCACGCAGCTCGAACGCCTGTTCATCAGCACACTCGCTTCCCCGTTTATTGATGGGCTGCAAACAATCTCAGCTAAATACGGCCCAATCGAAAACCCATTCACGGGGGTCGAATACCCGCTCCATAGCCGGGATATTTTGCGCGCCGAAAGATTTTTCCTGACGCCGGAGCAGATTCTTGAACTGCTGGTCTTCCTGCTGGAAGTTTATCCCGGCCTGACGAACAGGAATTCTACGGTAGGACGGCTCTATACGATCGTGATGCTGATTACCGAGACCGGCATGCGCTCCGTTGAAATCCTCAATCTCGACGCCCTCGGTGACGATAGGGACATCTTCTATGACAAAAGAGTGATACAGACACGCTACGGCAAGGGGTGCAACTCATCAGGCCCGCAGACGCGGTTGATGCCCCTGACAGATCCGGCACGGCTCACACTTATGCAATACGAACGAGAAGTGCGACCGCGCTTCCGCAGCCACTTGGTTGAGCCAGCGCTGTTTCTGAGTTTGAAGCGCGAAAGACTTTCTTACGGCGCACTACGAGACAGCTTTACACGACTGATAGAGGTTGCCCGCAAGCATGGTGTAAAGCTCCCGCCGAATCTGACAATTCACGACCTGCGCGCGAGTTTCGCAACTAATTACCTTGAGGCAAACCCCGATCAGTTCTGTGAATTGATGGAGTTACTCGGACACGTCAGCCCCTCGTCGACGCTTCTCTACATCAGATCCAGGGGCAAGAACAGGTGGTCGTCAATGAAGGAAGCACGTGGACCGAGGCCAGGCAAGACGGGTTTCCGTGCGATGGTCTACAACCGGGAGGGGAGTGGATGCAGTAGTGTGGGATCTTAAAGGACTTGCGAAACAAACCCATCAGATCACCACCGCTCGTCAGCTTCAGGCATTGATCCAGGAGCAGTCGGGAGTGATCTTGACGGTGCAAGCTCTAAGGGCGCTCATGCGAGGCTCGCCAGCTGCACCGCGTGTAGAAACGATTCAACTGCTGTGCGATGTATTCAACTGCCGTTCTGACGCTTTCTACGTTTTCACTCCGAATCCGGCGCGAACGCGGCAGTGGGCTCAAGACAGGTTAGAAGGTAAGAAGCCATCACCGTTATACGAACCTAAAGCCGCCGAGCCCGTCGACGAATTCGTGAAGACGCCAGATGAAACTGTTCAAGGTGAGAGCACGAGAAAGCCAAAGTCCTTGCGAGCGACATTCACCGACCCAAGAACGCTTTACAAAGATAGATTGAGATCCAAGGAGTAACGGATTTGCGTAGGGCAAAGACTAGAGAGTTTCCCGTTGCTGAGTGCAAGCGATGTCGCAGGCGCCTAAAGATCGTATCGCTCGAACGAATGATTTGCCAAACCTGCCACAAGCATGAGCCGAAGGCCATCTGCGGCGTATGCAGCTTAGAGAAGCGGTTCCTGACGGAGGGAGCTGGCGTCTGTCCCGACTGCGTTAAGAAAGCGAGACGATGTACTGAGGTCGAGTGTGCCAGGTGCGGGAGGACCAAACCGCTTGCGAAGCTCGGCGGAGAATACTGCAAGCCATGTCAGAGGAAGGTCAATTGTGGTGAGGGCCGATGCTCCGGCTGCGGCAAGGACAGACAGTACGTACTAAAGAAGGCCAAGCTCTGTAATCGCTGTTACACGATCGGTTACGCGCCGAGAGGGCTGCAAAAGAACCTCGAAACAGTGAGCATATCGAACGAGTACAACCGAACTCTGTTCAGTCACCTCGCTGGGTTAATCGATTGGGAGACGGCCGACGAGGAGGCTCGCCGCCGCTTCAGGGACTTCGGCAAATTCCTGCAAACCTATCGGTTCGACGGGCCGCTCACTTGGGGGAGCATCCTCAAACTTAAATCCGAATTGCCAGGCGCGAGGTTCGTGTACGTGCGCCACTGTCTTCACCAACTTGGCGAACTCCTGTTGGATCCCTCGAAGGACGAGACCTTGGAAGAGTGCAAGAGAAGGATCAGGCCGCTCGTTTCCATTTCTTCCCTGGAGGCGGACGTCATCGCGGTCTTTGAGAAATACGATCTTTGGCTCCGCACCGAGCGTAAGAACACACCTAGTGTCAGGCGTGCCCACTTTGCGACGCTGGGTGGCTTCTGGAGGTGGTGCGCTAGTCGAGGACTGACGTCGCTTGCCATGGTCGAAGGCGCGCATGTCGAAGAATACCTATATACCCTCGGCCTGAAGTGGAAGTGCCGACACTGCTCTTTCACGAAGAACGTAACCGCCAGAGGCGAGGCTCCGCCGGCCGCGTGCGAAAATTTGGAGTGCCGCGCGCTCCACTCCTCTGAAAAGATGATGCGTTGCCTGGCGCGTACGGTGTTCGGGAACCGCGGCAGGCTCCAGATCTTCTTCGGTTGGCTTAAGGATGTTGAGGAAGGGATCGAAATGAATCCCGCTCCGACACCCCACAGGAGAAAGCGGGGAAAAACGAAGCGATGGAAACGAACGAGAAAATACACGCAGACCATTCAGTATTACGATTGGGAAGTGATTGATGCTCTTTTGAAGGCCATCGAAGACCCGAAGATGCCGGCCGAAGAGGCCATGGCGCTCTATCTCCTCCTCCACCACGCTTTCTACTTGAGGGAACTCCAGACTGTACGAATCCCTTCGCAGTGTTGGCCTATAGCACTCGGCGTGGAATCGCGTGAGTCGTTGGCAGATGTTCTCAGCCTCGAGTGGCAGCCGCGGGAACTTTCGAGAGGCAGACAGTTTCTGGGTCGCACTGGAGCGATTCTTCAGCTGGAGCCTGCCGACGAGCCGTGGCTGGGAGACTTGGTTAGGCGATTCATGCGAGAGCGTAATCAGAAACTACGAGATCCAAATAACCCATACCTGTTCGTTGGAACCGGCCAGAGCCCTCGCGGCGGACCCGTAGGCTACAGACATTTCAGTCCCCTGATCGAGAGTGCCACAGCCCGCGTTACGGGAAGAGTATGTACGGTTGACATATTGGGTAAGTGTTCCAGAGTGATCTACGCAGAGTTTGGCGGACATGAAAGCTTTCGGCATTTGCACGAACTTGGTTTGGGGGCGAAATACGCGCTCTCTTACGCATGGGCTAAACCAGTGAGGGTGGTTCCAAAGGAAGTCGAAGGCGGAAGAACTAAGCAGCGTCGATCGAGTCTAACGGTTCCGCCCACAGATGTCTTCGGTATTCCAACCTACTTCGGACGAGAGGTGCGTGAAGATTAGAAACCTCAGGTTTCTGAGCTGCGATAGCAGCTCCTATATACCCTCCCAGCCGTAGCGAGGAAGGCAGTCAAGGGCGCAGCGAACTGTTTTATTGTTCGCGGAGTTTATCGGAGCGCAGCGAAGACCCTTGACGGCCTCCGCAGCGAAGGCTACTCCGGCGGCAAACTCACTTGGCGTTTGATCCCTAAGAGAAAGGTGAGGGGCGCTTATCGTTGCTGCCTCTACTGGCAATCACGGCGTAGGCATACGCCAGAGTGAGGACCATTCCGATTCAGGTCCGAAACGGAATCACCCGGAGCGCCGGACTCCGCTTTCAAATGGTCGAGCGTTTTCCTAACCGCAGCTTGCCTCTCAACCGCTAGTCTCAAGGTTGCACTTCAAACTTGAATGCACCTTTCCCAAAATGCCGGATCGAGTTTGGCCCGCAGCTCCCCCAACAATGGCCAGACAGCCGCGTCAGTATGTTCTAACGCTGTCGGATAGCTTCACAACTTAGCGCCAGCCCCCAGCGGGGGCGTTAGCGAAGTGAGCACTGCGAGGCGCGCCCGAGCGGGCGAGCGAAGCGGAGGCGCAACGGGGAGATTAAATTAAAGGCGAGGCGTCTCGATAACAGAGATTACGTCCGGGCGCCTTTCCTGGGCGTGGGCTTTGGGAGGACGTAATCCGCTGTTATCGGATGACCGTCCTAGAC
>JBOGOU010000348.1:0-18395 GCA_050748205.1 Pyrinomonadaceae bacterium
GATAATAAGTGTTGTGGTAGTTGCTAACGGCCTATGTGCGGCGGTATTTCTCGGCGTACGAAAAAGTGGGATCAAGGAAAACATGTGACAACAGGACGCAGTCACTTAGTGAGGGTTCTGTGGAACGCGCATCTTGCGCGTGATCCCACGGGCGAGACGCCCGTGCCACTTTAAAAACTGACCACCCTTCAAAAAAAGGAGTCTTGATATGAGTAACATCAACTTAGGACGTGTCTTGCTCGGGGGTTTAGTTGCAGGAGCGGTGTTGAATATCGGCGAATTTCTGTTGAATGGAGTTCTGCTTGCGAACCAGATGAACGAAGTTTTCCGCAAGTGCGGCCTTACGCCGCCCAGTGGCCGCGCACTTTTCTTGCTCGTGGCCTTTACCTTTCTCATGGGGATTTTTCTCGTTGGTGTTTATGCCGCGCTCAGGCCTGGCTGCGGCCCCGGTCCCAAGACAGCCCTCGGTGCTGGTTTGATTGGCTGGTTCTGCGTTTACTTTTACAACACAGCCGCAGGAGTCGCGCTGGGCTTTGTTCCCATCAATATGTTTTTTATTGCCTTGGCGTGGGGGCTGGCTGAATACATCCTTGCCGCGATTGCCGGCGCGTGGCTGTACAAGGAAGCGTAAGGTTCAGCCAGTCTAATTTGTCAAACTCGCTCGCCGTCATTAACTGCTCTCAACTCGTCACGCTGGCCGGCCCCGCACGGCCGCGTGTAGGCGCTGAACTGCAAGCGCTCGCGATTGTTAGCGACGGCGCAATGCTCGTGCGCGAGGGACGGATTGAAAGGGTCGGCACGCGACAGGAAATACAGTCTCTCATCGATGCAAATTGCGTCGTGATCGATGCCGGCAAGCGGGTTGTCTTGCCGGCATTTGTCGACTCGCACACGCATCCAGTTTTCGCCGGAACGCGGGTAAACGAATTCGAAGAACGCTCTGCCGGCGCAACTTATGCGGAGATTGCCGCGCGAGGTGGCGGCATTCAATCGACTGTACGGGCCACGCGCCAGGCGACACTCGATCAACTTTTCGAGAGCGGTAAACGCTACGCGCAATGGTTTCTCCGCTGCGGTACGACGACTGTCGAAGCGAAATCCGGATACGGGCTCACTTTGCAGGACGAGATTAAGATCCTGCGCGCGATCCGGCGACTGGACCAGGAAACCGCTTTGCGTTACGTGCCGACTTTTCTTGGCGCACATGACATTCCGCCGGAATACAAGGCCCGTAGGGATGACTATGTTTCCCTGCTGATAAAGGAAATGTTGCCGCGCGTCTCGCAGGAAAAACTAGCGGACTATTGTGACGTCTTTTGCGAAGCGAGAGTATTCACGAATGACGAGTCGTGGAAAATACTCTCAGCGGCTCGTTGTCACGGGCTTGGGCTCCGCATACACGCCGACCAGTTGTCACTTTCGGGTGGGGCAAAACTGGCGGCGGAACTCGGCGCAGTGACCGCGGATCACCTGGAGCATACCGATAGCGAAGGAATAGCTGCTTTGAAGGCTGCAGGCGTGCAACCAGTGCTCTTGCCGGGTTCTGTTTATGCGCTTGGTGCGACGCGTTATCCGGCAGCACGTGAGATGATCGAGGCAGGCCTCGCCGTCGTACTCGCAACGGATTTCAATCCCGGCTCTTCGCCCACCCCTTCGATGCTGATGATTCTCTCGTTAGCGTCAACCCAGATGAAGATGACGCCTGCCGAGTCAATCACGGCTGCAACCATCAACGCTGCCCACAGCCTGGGACTCGGGGACAAACTAGGTTCGCTGGAATCAGGAAAACTGGCCGATTTCGTGATTCATGATTGTGAGGACTATCGGGAGCTCGGTTACTTTTTCGGCATCGAACATCCGTGGCAAGTTTATGCTCAGGGTAGTCTGGTGGTGTTTGCACGCGCAATACAGAACCATTTGCGGTAGTCAATGGATCCTAGCACTCAACCAGACTTGCCCGCTCAAGCGACTTACTGGGACGGCGGGCGTCCCGCCCGCAATCGCGCCGCGAGGTGCGATATTCCAGCCAACAAAAGCTGTTCGCGCTTCGCGCTCATTGCGGGCGAGACGCCCGCGGTCCCAGTGTTCACGTTTGAGTGTTTGCATCCGCTGGCTGGGCAAGCGGTGCGATAGTTGAGTCGCCCTGAAAAACCATTTGACGCAAGTGCTCACGTAATCTATTATTTCCGTAACACTGGAAAGGAGGTGATTCAAAACATATGAGTTCTTATCACAGTGAGGTGGCTGCGGCCTGACCTCTGAACCAGAATCTTGACTTGTTAGGATTAAGGTTCAGTCGTCTCACTGCTTTAGTGCTCCTCCTTTCTGGAAGGCACACAGTTAGCCCTCAGGCCAATCCGAACAGTTCACCGGAAGCCGTCCATGCGATCTGCCTGGACGGCTTCTTATTGCTTAACCGCATCAATAGTTAGCGAGCGGGTGCTTGACCATACGCGACTCCGGTGAGAGTTTAGACGCATGAGACTGTAGGGACCGCCCCTACCGTTCTCGGTCAAGTTTTCCCGCGGCGATTAGGAGTATCTTCGTTGTCATCTGCTGGCTCACCCGTTTTCTACGATCCGGCTGGACGCCGCTGGCGGCGAGTGCGCCGCACGTGGATGGCTCTCGCCATTTTGGTCACGGCCCTGGCTGCTATCTTCATTGCCAGCGTGCTTGTTAATCCCGCGCTTCCAAGCTTCCACCTCCGTCCGCTTGCCAGTTTGCCGCATCGGGGGGACATCAAACCGAAACGGCCGGCTCTCCCCAGAAACCCAAGCGAGCAGAAGGCAAGAAAAGCACAAGCGGAATTGCAGCGCGCCCTGGCGACCACGGCGGAAGTCATGCCGGCGAAGCGCCGCGCCCAGATCGCTGTCATTCCGCCGCCACCCACCATTCCAGCACCGATCGTTTCCAGCTCACGACCCTTGTCGATAGGCTTTTACATAAACTGGGATGAGTCGAGTTACGCCTCGCTCAAAAGAAACCTCGATCACCTCGACTGGGTGATCGGTGAGTGGTCACATCTGCAAACCGCCTCCAATGGTACGCCTTCTCTGATCACTGACGTACATGTTCCCGCTCTCAATTGGATCCGTGAGACACGACCCCAGGTTCAGGTTATTCCCATGGTCCAGAACCTTATTGATGAGAAGTGGAATTCGGATTTGCTGGCGCGATCCATCAACGACGAGTCGAGCAGGCAACAGTTGATCGCCGCACTGACCGCCTTCGTGCTGCAGAACAAGTTCGCGGGCATCTGCGTCGACTTTGAAGAGCCGCCAGCCAACGCGCAATCAAACCTGCTGACTTTCATGCAGGAGCTGCACTCCACCTTCTCGCAACGAGGTTTGTTGGTAATCCAGGCCGTACCGTTTGATGATGCGGCATGGAACTACAAAGGCTACTCCGCGACGAGCGATTACCTGATCCTCATGGCCTACGACGAACATTGGGCGGGAAGTGACCCCGGGCCGGTTGCCTCGCGAGACTGGTATGAGCGCAACCTCGCCAAGCGAATGAAGGATCTCCCGCCGGAAAAAACTATCATCGCGCTGGGAAACTACGGCTACGACTGGAGCGATGCCGGAAAGGAAGCGAACGAAGTTACTTGTCAGGAAGCCCTGATTGCCGCTCGTGACTCCGAGGCAAAGGTCGTTTTCGATCCCGCGTCCGGCACGCCAGGCTTTGAATACGATGAGCAGGATGGAGCTCACCATGTAGTCTGGTTTCTCGACGGCGTTACGGCTTACAACGAAATGCGAGCTGCCAGTGGTTTCAAACCAGCCGGGTTTGCGGTGTGGCGTCTCGGCTCTGAAGATCCGTCCGTCTGGACGCTGCTGGGAACCCCTCAGGACGCGTCACCGGAAGCGCTACGCAGAATCGCTTACGGGTATGAGGTTGATTTTGAAGGTACTGGAGAGTTGTTGAAAGTAGTCTCGCGACCACAGGATGGCTGGCGCAATCTGAATGTTGACAAGGAAACTGGTTTCATAACAGGCGAAGAGTTTGTCTCTCTACCGTCATCTTACGTCATTCAGCGAGGCGGCGATCATCCCGGACTCATAGCACTGACTTTCGATGATGGTCCTGATCCGAACTGGACGCCGGCAATACTGGACATTTTGAAGCAGGAGAAAGTGCCCGCGACTTTCTTTGTCATCGGCAAGAATGGGCAGGCCTACCCGGATCTCCTCCGCCGTATCGTCAACGAAGGTCACGAGATTGGCAATCACACCTTTACTCATCCCAATCTCGGTGAGATTCCGGGCTCGCTCACCGAACTGGAACTCAACGCCACTCAGCGACTGATAGAGTCGGAAGTCGGTCGTTCAACCGTTCTTTTTCGTCCCCCCTATTTCGGCGATGCCGAAGCCGACAAGCCACAGGAGGTTGAACCGGCGATCAGAGCCGAGCAACTTGGTTACCTGATGGTGGGCGTGCGCATCGATCCAGACGACTGGAAACTGCCAGTTACCTCGGGCGAAATCGTGGACCGCACGATTCAACGGGCACTGGACAAAAATCCGGAAACGCGCGGACAGATTGTTTTGCTTCACGACTCGGGAGGTGATCGTTCGGCTACGGTGCAGGCGTTGCCGCAATTGATTCATGAACTGCGGGCGCGGGGATTTCAATTCGTTGCCGTTTCGCAGTTGACCGGTCTCTCGAGAGATCAAGTGATGCCGGTTATTCCTCGAAGCGAGCGTGTCTTTACGCGGGCCGATGCCGTCACCTTCTTCTTCCTCTCGACCGGGGCATGGACGCTTCAGTGGGTCTTCTTGATCGGCATTGTGCTAGGTCTCGGCCGGCTGCTTTTTATCGGTGCGCTGGCCTTTTCTCAATGGTTCCGTTCCAGACGCCGCGACCGGGCCCACGCCGGCCAGGACTACGCTCCTTTTGTGTCAGTCGTTGTACCTGCGTACAACGAAGAGCCGGTGATTAGGCAGACACTCTATAGCCTGTTGGCTTCTGAGTATGAAAACTTTGAGATCATCGTTGTCGATGATGGTTCTCAAGACAGGACAAGCGAGATTGTCCGGGAAAGTTTCTCGACGAATGAGCAGGTGCGGTTGTTCCGTGTGGCGAACGTTGGCAAGGCCGTCGCACTCAATTTTGGCCTGCGACAAGCCAGCGGAGAGATCATCATCGCGCTGGATGCCGATACGTTGTTTGCTCCCCAAACAATCGGCGCACTTGCGCATCGCTTTGTCGATCCGAAGCTTGGCGCCGTTGCCGGCAACGCGAAGGTTGGTAATCGTCTAAATATCTTGACCCGCTGGCAAGCGCTTGAATACATCACTTCGCAAAATATGGATCGCCGCGCCTTTGCCAGTCTGAACTGTATCACGGTGGTGCCGGGTGCGGTCGGCGCGTGGCGAAGCGATCTGCTTAAGAAGGCCGGCGGGTTTCCAGATGACACGCTCGCGGAAGATCAGGACCTGACGCTGAGCATCCGCCGCCTTGGATATGACATCGGCTACGAGGAGGACGCAATCGCCTGGACTGAAGCCCCCGACTGTCTGCGTGCGCTCGCCAGACAACGATTTCGTTGGGCTTACGGTACGCTGCAGTGTATGCGGAAACATCTTGACGCATTGTTTCGTCCCCGCTATGGCACACTTGGGTTTATTGCCCTGCCCAACGTCTGGATTTTTCAGATACTCTTTCCGCTGATTTCACCGGTGATGGATTTGATGCTCTGCTACACCCTGATTTCCGCGGGACTGGATTGGCTGCAACAACCCAAAGGCTATTCATCCACAAACCTGCGCCAGGTGCTTTTCTACTACGTATTGTTCCTCGCGATTGACTGGGCAGCCGCAGGTTTCGCCTTCCTACTCGAGAAAAAAGAACGCTGGAGTCTGCTCTGGTGGCTTTTCCTGCAGCGCTTCTGTTATCGCCAGGTGATGTATTACGTGATGATCAAGTCGGTGGCAGTGGCAACCCGCGGCGCGACAGTGGGGTGGGGTAAGCTGGATCGCAAGGCGACTGTGGAAGCGGAGCCCTAGTCGCAATCGAAGGGGTAGCTACGCATCATGCACACTCGTCGACCTCGATGGCTAGTCTATGCGGTGCTGTTGATTGCATCGTTGTCCCTTCGGATGCTGGTTGCCAGGTTGTTGCCAAACGACGAGCCGTTTGATGGCAAAGTCTATTCTCAGATTGCCAGCAATCTGCTCGAACAACATGTCTACTCTCACGCAACCGAACCTCCCTACAGTCCCTCGTTAATACGACTTCCGGGTTATCCCATCTTTCTAGCGACGATCTACTCCGTCTTCGGACGTCACGACGACGCTGCGGTCCGCATTGTGCAAGTGCTCATTGACACCGCCGCCTGCGCCCTGATTGCGCTAATCGCCTTCTACTGGGAGCCCGATGAAAAACTGAAACCGTGCAGTTCAATCGCGGCCTTTGCGCTCGCTGCTCTTTGCCCGTTCACGACAATTTACGTAGCCACTATCCTGACGGAAACACCGACAGTCTTCTTAGCAGTTGCGATGTGCTTGTCGGCGACGCTTGCGTTCAAGGCAACGAAACACGGCACCATTCTGTCTTTATGGACCGCGACAGGATTGATCGCCGGTTTCGCCGTCTTGTTTCGTCCTGACAACGGCCTTTTCGCCGCGGCCGTAGGTATCACGCTTGTGGCTACCGCCCTGGCGCATTCGGGCGATGAAGAAGTCGGCAAAAGCGAAGAAATCTTGTTCAGGATCTCGAGGGCTTCATTTCGAGGTCTAGTGTTTTCGTTAGCCTTCTGTCTTGTACTTGTTCCCTGGACCGTTCGAAACTTTCGCGTGTTTCACCTGTTTCAGCCTCTGGCTCCCGCCCATGCTGAGATGCCGGGGGAATTTGTGCCGCGCGGTTATCTCGCGTGGTTGCGTACCTGGATCGACGACGAACGAGATGTCGGGCCGGTGCTTTGGGCCTTAGACGAATCCCCGATCTATCCGGAAGAGATCCCCGATCGTGCTTTTGATTCGGCGGAAGAGAAGCAGCGCGTGACCGCCTTGCTTGAGGAGTACAATCATCCGCCTGACGAAGAGAGTAAAATTATGTTCGCGTCTGGCTCACGCGACGCAGATGTTCCACCCGAAGACCAAAGGAAGTGGAATGATGAAAGTGAATCCGGTGAGACTGAACGCGAACCCGTGCGAGATAACGAAAGGGAGCAAAGTGAAGAGACTGATCAAAGTGACGAAGCTCCCGCCCCGGATCAAACCTCACAAGATCAATATGTAGAGATGACGTCCGTTGTGGATGCGGGTTTTGCGAAGATCGCCGGCGAGCGCATTGCCCATCATCCGCTCCGCTATTTCGTCTTGTTACCGATAAAGCGCGCAGTCTCGCTCTGGTTTGATACTCACTCGCAATACTATCCGTTCCAGGGAGAGCTCCTTCCGTTAGCCGATCTCGATTACGACATTCACCAGGAGATCTGGCTACCGCTATTTGCCGGCTTCACCTGGCTCTACACCTTGCTGGGTGTTGCGGGCGCCTGGGTTTTGTGGCGCAGTCGGGATTTCACGGCCAGACGATGGGTGGTTCTGGCGGGCCTGATCATTTTCCTGCGGCTCGGGTTTTTCGCGACGCTGGAAAATCCAGAGCCACGCTATGTCGTAGAGATCTTTCCTTTTCTCGCCATCCTGGGTGGAGCTTCTGTGGGCAGGATCTTCAAGACGCTTCAGACGAGTCGGGCCTGACGACTCATTGATCGAATTTGCTGCATTCAATCTTAGGGATTAGGCGAGGGCACCGGTGTTGGCGAGGCATGTTCCGATGGCAGCACG
Source organism: Pyrinomonadaceae bacterium (assembly GCA_050748205.1). Lineage (GTDB taxonomy): Bacteria > Acidobacteriota > Blastocatellia > Pyrinomonadales > Pyrinomonadaceae > PSRF01. Next base: position 7,791 of record JBOGOU010000348.1, read on the forward strand.
CGTGACGGATCCTCTTTATCTGGCGACGTGTGGAGATGCACCGCCTTCCAATCTTTGCCCAGCCGCTTGAAGACCAGGGTCATGCGCCCCGAAGCCGTCTCGGGAACGTCTTTGTAAGTTTGCGATTGAGTCCATTGACAGCTCACAACCGCACCGTCGGTGCCGAGCATGGTGATCGAAACGTCTTTCACCTCCAGCTTCACGTCTTTCAAATCGGGATAGGAGCTCTCCCGATTTTTGCGCACCTGTTCCCAGCCTTTGGTAACTGTTCCATTGTTATTGAAAAGGATGAGCCTGGGTGAATTCCAGTAGACACCGGTCACCTCTTTGACGTTAGCGTGACGGATTCCATCGAGGAGCGCGTTGAATGCAGCGATTACCGCCGTTGAGCCCGGCGGCTGCGCCGTTTTTACTATTGGTGTGGTCTGCGTTCGACTGGCAGCTGGCGAAGTGACCGCCGGTTTCGTTGTGACAGTAGGTCCCTGGCTCTTTGCTGGCGCTCGATTGGTGTTAGTGCCGCGCGGGCGTTCGGTGGTGGTCGTGGATGAATTCGTGTTTTGAGCGAAGACGCCAGTCGCTGCTGTCAACCCAACCGTAACGATAAGAACAATTCTCTTAAACATAATCAGTTCCTCACTTTGAAAAATCCTAGTAACGAGTCGGGTTACCAAGCTCAAAGTCCTCCCTCCCGGTCGGGCTACTGCCCCGAAAGGTTTGAACTCTTATCCGATCAAACATCCCCCAGTGCGTTCGTGATGTCAAACCAGGGTACTCCGCTCCTCAGTCTCTCCACGGAGCGTTTTTGCCCCAGAATGTCGAAAATCTCGAACATTGAAGGGCCAACAGCCTGGCCAGTTAGCATTGTCCGAGAGCCATTAATCAGCAGGCCGGCCTTGACGCCTTGCTCATCGGCAAACTTGCGTAACGCCGCTTCAGCGGTTTCGGCAGTGAAATCATCGAGCTGCTCCATTCGATCTGCTAAGGCGGGCAAGAGTTCTTTGAGATGAGGCTCCTTCTTCAAATTCTTGTTCACGGCGGCCTGGTCAAAGTCGAAGTCATCCGAGAAATAGGCCCGCCCCTGGGACGAAAAATCCTTGAGCGTGAAAAATCGTTGGCGAATCAAAGCCACGACCCTCGCCAGCCAGTCACGCTCGTCGTCTTCATACTCCTCACGCCAGAGCTTATTGGCACGAAGTTCAGCCTTAACCAACTGTAGCAGCTCATCGAGTGGCATGGTGCGGATGTACTCAGCGTTCATCCAGAGCGCCTTTTCGTCTGTCCAGTGGCGGTCGTCATTCTCCTGGAAATTGAAGATGGCCGGAGAGCGGTGTATGTGTTCGAGTGAAAACGTCTGCACTAATTCTTCTACCGTTAGGACCTCTCTTCCATCGGGAGCTGACCAACCAAGTAGCGCCAGGAAGTTACGAAAGGCTTCCGGCACGAAACCCCGGTCACGATAGGTCGTAAGCGAAACCACCTCGCCATGTTTTCGTTTTGATAACTTTCCTTTGTTGGGTGCGAGAATCAGCGGCAGATGCGCAAACTGCGGCACCGGGGCGCCCAGAGCCTCGTAGAGCAGTATTTGCTTGTGGGTGTTGGTAAGATGGTCTTGTCCGCGAATCACATGTGTAACACCCATCTCGATGTCATCGATCACGACTGAGAGGTTGTAGAGCGGATGACCATCTGAACGCAACAACACCAGATCTTCGATTTCGGAAAAGGCACGCTCCTGGGGACCATAAACAATATCTTCAAAATGGGCCTTTCCCTCGCGGGGGATCTTCAAGCGCACTGCGAATTGTTCACCTGCCGCGGCCCGCCGATCTGACTCCTCTTGCGACAAATCTCGAAACAGATTGCTGCGATGATCCACACCTTCAGCGGCGTGAGCGCGAGCACGGTCTGCAATACCTTGCTTAACTGTGGTGTCGTCGCGTTGCTCTTTTGGAGTGAAGTCGCGGTAGGCTTTACCTTGCGCAACGAGCTTGTTGGCAGCCGCTCGATGCTTGGGGGCATTGGCTGACTGGAACACAATCTCTTCGTCGTAGTTAAGACCGAGCCACTCGAGACCTTCGATAATCGATCGCGTAGACTCCTCCGTTGAACGCTGCAGGTCGGTATCTTCAATTCTCAGCAGAAACTTGCCGCCCATCTTGCGGGCAAAGAGCCAGTTGAACAACGCCGAACGAGCAGCGCCAATGTGCAGGTAACCAGTTGGTGATGGAGCAAAACGTACGCGAACGGTCATAGAGATAATAGAAAGTGCTGAGTTCTGAGTGCTGAGTACTGGGTTCTGAGTTCTAATTTCCTATAAGTCTTATAGGTCCTGTAAGTCTTATAGGGCGTATTCAGAAACTGCTCCTTACCCAAAAAACTAACGAGTGACAAACGATCGATCGGGACAAGCCTTACTTGTCACTCGTCACTTGTCACTCGTCACTATTATTTCTGGCGGAGATGACAGGATTCGAACCTGTGAAGGGCTTTTGACCCTTAACGGTTTAGCAAACCGCCGCCTTAAGCCACTCGGCCACATCTCCCCGCCGAACCAGGGCGAAAACTCATTCTAGTCTGCGGTATCAGATTGTCAAGATGACGCGCGCTCGAGGGTAGTGGGTCATTTACAAGTTTAAACGTTTAGCTCAAAAGGTATCCCCCAACGGTCCAGATCGAGGCGGAATAGACCTAGCTTCTTGAGCAATACGTCAGCAGTTATGGAATCGGGAGACTCTGAAGACTTACTCTTAAGATTGGTTACGGCGAAAGGCAGCCATTTTGCTGTTCGATATGCTTCCTCCAACTCTTGCCTTTGGTCTGGTGGAACTATTTGTGAGAGCTCCCATATTAGGGACTGAAGATTTCGATTTGCAAATTCAGGAAAAATATTGATCGGAATATCAGCTTCCGTCGGCCTATCCAAAATCCGAAGATCCTCTTTTAGCACCTTCTGTACCGTAACAATGCTCAATTCCGGGTAAGTTGTGGGCATAACGTCCATGTAATCATGCGCATAGTAATTACGCGCAAATGAAATTAGCCGACTTGAAATTTCAGTATCCAACTTTTTGATCGTTGCTTCCTTCTCCCGGTTAATTACTTGTCCAAGCTCATATAACCTACGGTTCTCTTCTCTTTGTTTCTCCCATCTTGTATAGAAAAAACTAGCAGTCCCAATCACAACCGTGGACATGAACCACAAAAAGAAGATGCTGTTAATAACGTCCCAAATTCCTTTACGCTCGACTTTTTTGGGAAGTTGTTTTTCAAGTTCCTGCTTAACTTCGTGACGATATATTTCCTGAAGGTAAATGTGTTTCTTTTCCTCTTCCGTAAGCATCTCACACCTCACAAGATTGGCTGACCGTAGTTGACGCGAGCCTGATTAGGCTGTGCATGTGCTCGTTCCATTTCATTGGCGGGAAGTGAGAAAACGCGAGGCTTATATCACCGATTCAGGCGGTTCTAAAAGCGTTTCTTAGCAAGGCTCTTTTTGTCATCGATCAACACTTCGATTCCGACTCCGCTCAATCGTGAGTATGCAAGAGGCTCCAATAGCGAAGGCTCGGGCTTGCCTAATTCGTATCGTGAGATCGCGCCAGAATCCGTTCCCAGATGCTTGGCGAGTTGCTCTTGAGTCATTCCTAACCGCAATCGTATCTCGCGCAACTTCCCCACCTAATTTCTTCGGCACTTTCCGTCGTTTACGTCCCATCAGGCTTGGTCGCTACCGCTCGCAGTTCCGTAATGCATCCATTGGCTACCGGAAATGGTGCCGCGGGGTGAGCGGCGCTGGCTATGTTGAGTGGTAGCATCCGGTCGCTACCGCTCGCGGTTCCGAAATGCATCCATTGGCTACCGCAAATGGTTCTGTTGGTTGAGTCGTTGCCAGTTGCGATGAGTAGCTGCGTCCACCCCGTCGCTACCGCAGCCGGTTCCGTATAGAATTCTCTTGTGCCCAAACTTACTCGGCGCCAGTTCATGACCGGCCTTGCTGCGGCCCCGCTGGTCGCCGTTTCCGCTGCTTCCGCTTATGCCCGGCTGGTAGAGCCTTATTTCTATCATGTCTCGCAAACGGACATCTTCATTCGCGACCTGCCTGATCGGTTTGAAGGCTTTCGCATAACGCAACTTACTGATGTCCATCACAGCCGGATCCTTGGGCTCGACGAAATTAGACGCGTAGTTGCGCTGGCACAACAGACCAAGCCCGATTTGTTTGCCCTCACGGGCGACTATTCCACCTCCTATCGTCGTTACATCGAGCCGTGCGCGGAAGTTCTCGGCGAATTGAAAGCACCTGAGGGCGTTTGGGCCGTGCTTGGCAATCATGATCATTACACCGATCGCGAATTGACGACGCGTGCGCTCGAACGTAATCGCATCCCCGTTCTGAATAACGCTAATACCACTTTGCGGCGCGGGCCCGATGCGATTCAACTCTCGGGAATTGACGATTGGTCATGGGCCGGAACAGACTGGTTTCGGGCCTTGTACGGGCTGGATCACAAGCGTCCTACGGTGCTGCTGTCTCACCAGCCGAGCGTGCTCGATCTTGAAGAGTCGCAACAGGTCGCTTTAATCCTGAGTGGTCACACTCATGGGGGACAAATCAATCTGCCCTTGATTGGCGCGCCGGCACGCTTCGCCACAAAAGACCTTAAATATGCGCAGGGCCTATTCCGGCGAGGTGAGACGCAGCTTTACGTATCCAGTGGTACCGGCGTAATTGGTTTGCCGGTGCGGTTTGGCGTGAGGCCTGAGATTGCCGTACTTCGTTTAAAGCGCGCAGTTTGAAAGCACGAGTAAGTTCAGTCAGGAATAAACCTGCTACTTCGCAGAGAAATTGTAGGGGCGTCCCACCTCCGTGGACGCCCTACAATTATTTGAGGCCAGCTAGTGAACCCTTTGGATGGCCATCAAAGTCAAATCATCAGTAACCGAGCTTCTTATCCGGAAAGCACTTGCTTCTCTCACGCAGGTGGCGATCAGCTCTTTCGGGGAGAGCCCTCGGTTTTTGGTCAAGAGTTCAGATAGCCTTCCAACACCATACTCTCTTCCTGTTCCATCCAAAGTTTCCGAGAGCCCGTCAGTATAGAGAAACAGCGTGTCCCCCTTATCCATCTGAAGTCTGTTTACCGAGAAATGCTCGTTGCCGAAAACGCCAACCGGTAAACCTGTCGCTTCGATTCTTTTCACTGTGCCGCCATGAACCAATAGCGGAGGCGGATGGCCGGCGTTGCAAATCTCGAGACCGCCCGACGTATTGGCTTTACCACAGACCAACGTCGCGTAATGTGTTGGCAAAGTGCTTTCGCAAAAGACACGACTAACCCGCTCAACAATCTCTTCCAAAGGCAAACTGATGGAGATGAGCGTGCGAAACATTGCCTGCAGATGTGCCATTAGCATCGACGCTGCCACGCCTTTGCCTGAAACGTCACCTAATACGAAAAGCAAACTTTGATCGTCGCTACGAATAAGATCGCAATAATCGCCGCTGACAATGCCCGCCGGCTGATAGTGGTAGGCGATCTCCCAGCCATCAATTTTCTGGCTGGGCTGCGGCAGTAGCCCGCTCTGAATACGCGAGGCAAGCTCAAGATCATCTTCCAAAGCTCGTTGCTCTTTGGGCGACAAATGGTCGAGGCACAACCGGGTAAGAGGATTGGCGATTAATCTCTCAGTCTCAACTGGCTCATGACAGAAATCGCAAAGACCATAGGTTCCTACCTCGATTCGCTGCAAAGCCTCATCAACCTCCGCCAAAAGGCGCGAGACGTCTGTGGCTTCCCTGAAGTTGACGGCTGCAACTTCAAGCTTGTGGCGCCGATCGATTAACTGTTCACGAAGAAGGGGTTCGATAGCGGTGACCATCCCTTGGTTCCTTTCAAACTCACGCCATGAGGCTTGCGGGACGTGGCGCTTTCTGCAATTGAACGGGGAGCCTTGGCGCACAACAGATCCGGGCGAGTCGCAGGCGATCACGCTGCATTTCAGCATCATTGGCCAGCCAGGCGCGCACTTCGCGAAATAACCTGGCGGCACGTGAATCAGGAGGGTCGACTATTCGGTAGTGCATCCACTTGCCTTCCCGTCGGGCGGCGACTACACCGGCTTTGCGAAGATAGGCCAGATGGCGAGAGATCTTTGGTTGGTTCGTTTTTAGCACCTCGACGAAGAAGCAAACGCACACCTCATCGTCGGCCATGAGATTGATTAGCTTCAAGCGCGTCGGGTCCCCCAGGGCCTTAAAAAACTGTTCGATATTGTAGTTTTTGTCACCCATGGTTGCTGGTCGTAACGCCGGAATCTGCGGTGAAATTATTACGATTTTCCGGCCTTGGGAGTTCCTTTTTGGGCTGAAGTTTCAAAAGGTCGGTTTAAGAAAAAACAGTCAAGCCTTTCTATCCGGTTATTGCACCCAAACTGCCTTCGGGTGGACGACTGATATCTGACTTCTGTCACACCCTTATAAACAGCCCTCTGGGAGACCGGGCTCAGTGCGGCCCAACCTAGTATGCCCGACGAAGCTTGCCCTGCAACGGCGACTATTCGAGCAAAACGCACGTGGCTCGCGTCCCATTCCTCCCAGGTCGGCGCCGTGGTCTCAAAGGTCGCCAATCCGGTAGCAATACCGTCCAGGTAGATCCCGCGCACCTCGTCCCAGTGCTCCGGGTTCAATCCTTCGATTCTTATCTCAACCGCCATACATATGGCTTGACATATTTGTTCTTCAACCTGTAATCTTGCTTACATTCGTTTAAGCGAATATGAAATATAAAGGAGGCTGGATATGGAAAGCAAGCTTGGAGAGGTAAAAGCGCTGAAGGCGCACTTGGCGTTGAATGTGGGAAACACTGAGGTGAGCATTGCCTTTTACAGGAAAATGCTGGGAATTGAGCCGGCCAAGGTGAGAACGGGGTATGCGAAATTCGACGTGCAAAACCCACCTCTTAATCTCACTTTGAACGAGGGGATAGTGAAAGAACGCGGCGCCCTGTCGCATCTGGGCATTCAAGTAGCCTCAACGCAAGACGTGTTGGCTACGCGCCAGAGGTGGATTGCCGAGGGTTTAGTCACGCGCGACGAAATGCAAACCAGTTGTTGCTATGCAACCCAAGACAAGACCTGGGTTCGCGATCCGGACGGCTACGAGTGGGAGGTTTTCGTCGTCCTGGAAGACAATCTGGCGGAAACCGCTGCCTGCGAATGCGGGGACAAAGTTGCCATTACGCGTTCGATTGAGGAACCAGCGGCTGCTTGTTGTGGAGCTCAAGTCTAACTCTTGTTCTCGACTGAAGCGGCGCTGCGACGCCAGACATAGTAAATCGGAATGCCGGTAAGCACGATTGCGTATCCGATGCCTGAGGTTCTGGGCGCCAGGTACACCAGATCGAAGGTAAGGAGCGCTGCTAGCAGAATGTAGATCGCCGGCACCAGAGGGTAACCGAAGGTGCGGTAAGGACGCTCGGCGTGCGGGGCCTTGCGACGCATAACGATCACCGCGCCGACCATCAAGATGTAGAAGACCAGGTCGGCGGGAATGATGTATTCGAGAAGCTGGGTGTAGACGTTGCCGTAGGCTGGAGCGCCCGTGCTGTCTGTTGTCACAGTTCGCGGAAGAGTCAGGAGAGAAGCCCAGATGCCCTGAACGGCGAGCGCGACGGCCGGCACCTTACGGCTGTTGAGTCGCTGGACACTCGCAAAGAAGAGACGATCCTGCGCCATCGCGAAGTAGACGCGCGCACCAGCGAGAATGAGGCCGTTGTTGCAACCAAAAGTGGAGATCATGATAGCTATTGCCATCAGTGCCGTTCCGGCGGGTCCCAGCGCGAGCTGCATAGTAGCTGTGGCCACACTATTTGGTGGTCGCTGGATGACAGGGAGCGGCAGCGTCACGACGTATGCGAGGTTCGCCAGCAGGTAGAGAGCAACAACAGCGGAGCAGCCGATGAGAAGCGCGCGCGGCAGGGTACGGCCCGGGTCGCGGATCTCGCCCCCCGCGAATGTGACGTTGTTCCACGCCGACTGCGCGAACAGCGGTCCAGTCATCGCGCGCCCGAGCAGCATCACCAGCGCAAGGGCGCCGGCGGCTTGCAGTCCGGGTTGGGCGACTTGCGGATTCCAGCCGTTCGCCGACGCGTTCCACCACGAGGAAGTGTAAGCGGCGCTCTCAGTGTTCCAGCCCAGAATCAGACCGGCAAGAATCAGTGCGGCCAGCGCAGCAGTCTTGGTAAACGTAAAAGTGTTCTGGATGAGTTTGCCGGTTTTCAGTCCACTGGTATTCGTCAGCGTCAGAAAGAGGATCAGAAGCACGGCGACGAGTTGCGCTGTCGAGAGGCTCAAAGCATAACCGCCACCGATGTGCATGGGTTTGACGAAGTAATTACTTTCCGAGACTTTGGGCCACAGCACGCCCAGGAAACGCGCGAAGGCAACCGCAACTGCTGCTATCGTGCCCGTCTGAATGACGAGGAAAAGGGACCAGCCGAAGAGGAAGCCGGTTGCGTGGCCATAAGCCTCGCGCAGGAAGACATACTGTCCTCCGGCACGCGGCATCATCGCCGCTAGCTCCGCACAGCAGAGCGCTCCCGTAATAGTGAGCAGTCCTGCGAGAGCCCATGCCATGAGCAGCCAGCCCGGCGCACCCACCAGCCGTGCCGACTCAGCCGAAGTAATAAAGATGCCCGAACCGATCATCGAGCCCACAACGATCATCGTGGCATCGAGCGGTCCCAGTCCGCGCACGAGATTGGTGGCAGAGCTGGTTGTGTGTTCGCTCATTGTTCGTGAGGGTATAGTTGCCAGTGCGCTTTGGTGTCAAGGAAAATGCCCTCTATTCGCAATGTCTTTCAACCGGGGGCCATGGCCGTGGTGTGAATGAGAGCTGAAAAGTAACTGCCCGCCAGGAGTTGAGCGCGCTACCTTGGGTGTACGAACGTTACGGAACCGGAAGTGGTAGCGACCGGATGCCAGGTTCAACTAACTAAAAGCACTGAAAGACGTACATTGAATGCCGTCATCCGGTCGCTACCGCTCCTGGTTCAGTAATTGAGTGGCGCCAATCAACTGAACACTCTTCGACCTTTGCAAATTAACTCACTACTCCCATGGCAGACCCCGCTTGACACTGTGTGCAACGCTCAAATAGTCTTGCTTGTCTAGACGCTGAAAGAATCCGAGCAACCTGCCGCCGGAAACCCTGAGAACAAGGAATCTCGCTAAATGGTTAAGGAAAAGATTGTCTCTCTGATAACGGAGAAGCGTGCCCACGTCGGCGTGATCGGGTTGGGCTACGTCGGGCTGCCGTTGCTGGCGGAGTTTGCGAGCAACGGTCTTCAAGCGACTGGGTTTGAAGTTGATGCCAATAAGGCCGAGCGAATCAACTCTGGAGACTCCTACATCGGCGATGTCGCTCCCGCGGTAGTTAAGAAGCTGGTAGGCGACAAACTGCTGCGTGCGACGACCGATTTCGATCACCTCACTGCTTGCGACGCCATCATCATTTGTGTTCCGACACCTCTCCGCAAGACGAAGGAGCCCGATGTCTCTTACATTTTGGCGGCGGCGGAGGAGATTAAGAAACGTCTGCGTCGGGGACAGTTGGTCGTCCTCGAGTCGACAACCTATCCCGGTACCACAGACGAAGTGCTGCTGCCGATGTTTGAAGAAACCGGACTTAAACTCGATGAAGACTTTCTGCTCGCGTTTTCTCCGGAACGAGTGGATCCGGGCAATCCGCAGTTTCAAACGAATAATATTCCCAAAGTGGTGGGCGGCGTAACAGCAGACTCCACAGAGGCGGCAGCCCATCTTTATTCCCAGATCGTTCGCGAGGTATACGCCGTGAGTTCAGCACGCGTGGCCGAGACCGCGAAGCTCCTGGAAAATACCTTCCGCGCGGTAAACATCGGCATGGCGAACGAGATGGCCCGACTCTGCTATGCCCTGAATATCGACACCTGGGAAGTGATCCGGGCCGCGGCTACCAAGCCGTTCGGTTTTATGCCGTTCTACCCAGGCCCGGGAATCGGCGGCCACTGCATTCCCCTCGACCCGCACTATTTATCGTGGAAAGCGCGGCAACACGGTTTCGATTCACGCTTTATCGGCCTGGCTGAGGAAGTCAATTCACGAATGCCGGAGCACGTGGTCCAATTGATCTCCGACGGATTGAATGATGCACGCAAGGCAATGAACGGCTCGCGTGTGCTCCTGCTCGGAGTCGCATACAAGAAGAATATTGACGACGTACGAGAGAGTCCAGCACTCTCAATCATCGATCGGTTGCGCGCGAAAGGCGCCGAAGTGCACTACCATGATCCTTTTGTCAAAGAGATACGCTTTGATGACGCGCACACACAGGGAGGTGGGCAGCCACTCAGCTCGGTACAGTTGACTGACGAAGCATTGGTCACGGCCGACTGCATCGTAATTGTCACCGATCACACCGGGATCGACTACAACCGGGTCTGCCAGTTGGCTCCGCTAATAGTTGATACGCGCAACGCGCTCAATGGCGACGTAAGGCGCAAGAGTTCCGCACGAATTATTAGACTTTAATTCAGTTTTGGGTTTCGAGTTTCGAGTTCCGGGTTAGCT
>JBOGOU010000349.1:0-4638 GCA_050748205.1 Pyrinomonadaceae bacterium
GGGCAGCGTACTCTGCGCCGCCCGCTCAACCACGCGCGCGAAACCGGCCAGGTCCGGATGCGCGAACAGCTCGCTGATTGCCACTTCCACACCCAACGCTTGCCTGAGCTGCGAGATGAATCTCATCCCCAGCAGCGAGTGGCCTCCGAGCTCGAAGAAGTTGTCTTGGCGGCCCACACGCTCCACCTTAAGCACCTCTCTCCAGATCCCGGCTAGCGCCCTTTCGCTCTCCCCGACTGGCTCCTCATACCCTCGGGCGATGTAGGCTTCACTATCAGGGGCCGGCAATCCCCCGCGATCCAGCTTTCCGTTCGGCGTGAGCGGCATCTTCTCCAAGCGCACATACGCCACCGGCACCATGTACGCCGGCAGCCTCGCCAAAAGGTGCTCCCTCAACTGCTCGGCACCGAGCTCCCCTGCTCCGATCTTTGTTTCTGCGGTGTAGTAGGCTACCAGCTGCTTTTGTTCAGCTTTTACCTCCCGGGCTATGACTACTGCTTCCCGCACCTGTTCATGCCCGATTAGCGCCAGCTCTATCTCACCCAGCTCTATTCGATAGCCCCGCACCTTGACCTGCAAATCATTGCGTCCCACAAACTCCAGCGAACCGTCCGCACGCCATTTTCCCAGGTCCCCGGTTTGGTACACCCGCCCACCGGCCCGGCGGCTAAATGGATCAGGTATCCACTTCTCGGCTGTGGCCACGGCGCGATCGTGATAGCAACGCGCTAGCCCGTCTCCACCGATATACAATTCACCCGTCACTCCAACCGGCACCGGCTGCATTTCGCTATCGAGCACGTACACCTGCGTGTTGGCGATTGGCCCTCCGATCGTCGCCGGCCCGAGCGGGCGCCTTACCCCATACGTGGAGTAGGTCGTAGCTTCCGAGGGGCCATACAGATCGATCACCCGCCGGATCGTTTTTTGTTCATATAGCTGGTCCACCAGTCGGCTCGCAAGCGGTTCGCCGGCGAGGTTAACCGTGCTGACTGACGAGGGCACCGCCCCGGTTCGCACTAGCTCGGCCATCGCCGAAGGCACCGTGTTTACCAAGGTCACTTCACTGGCCTGCGCCATCCCGGCCAGCTCCAGGGCGTCCTGGACCAGGAGCACTTTTCCTCCTCGGCTCAAAGTCACAAACAACTCGAAGACTGATAGGTCAAAGCAGATCGAGGTCGCTGCCAAAACTCCATCGAGTTCCTCCGCGGGGTAGACCTTCATGGCCCAATGGATCAGCGCGCTGGCATTGCGATGCTCAATGGCCACCCCCTTCGGACTGCCCGTCGAGCCCGAGGTGTAGATTAGATATGCCAGGTTCCTGGGGGAGACACCGTTCCTTTGGCTTTCTTCGGCAACTGGCTGTTCTTTCCAGAATGCCGCAGCCTTTCCTATGTTGATAACCTGCTTGTCACCCGCCACCGAGTTGACTACCTCTACCAGCGCCGTCTGAGTGAGCACCACGGACGGTGCGCTATCTTTGACCATGTAGCTCAAGCGCTCCGGCGGATAGGCCGGATCCAGAGGCACGTACGCCGCGCCGGCTTTCATAATCCCAAGTAAACCAACCACCATTTCCAGGCAGCGCTCTACACAGATGGCCACCCTGGCGTCAGGCCCGACGCCCAGTCCTCGTAGATGCTGCGCCAAGCGTTCGGCTCGCCGGTTCAGCTCTCCGTAACTCAACCTCGCCTCTTCATGTACTACCGCCACCGCATCCGGCGTCTGCTCCACCTGCTCCTCAAACAACTCGTGCAGGCACTTGTCGCCAGGATAGTCCGCTTCAGTAGCGTTCCATTCGTACACGATCTGTTTGCGCTCTGCGTTCGTTAGAAGGGGCAGATCTGCGATCCTCGCATGCGGGTCTTTGACGACTCCTTCCAGCAATGCCGTAAGGTGCCCCGCAAAACGCTCCATGCTTTCATCAGAATAGACCCGCCGGTCATAATCAAGAACTATTGAAGGATCCGGCTTGCCGTAGCCAACGAGTGTCAGAGGATAGTGGACAGGACTGAAGCGTGAGATCGCGCCGCGCCACAATGCGCAGCCTTCCCGCTGCAAAGTGGCCCTCGAATCGTATTCTTCAAACATCACCATGCTCTGGAAGAGTTCCGCTCTTCCATTTATCCCACTGGCCTCTCTAATACGAATCAAGGGTGTACCTTCATGCGACCTCATTTGTACGTGCTGGTCTCGCACTTCCTGCAGCAGTTCGATAAACGTTTTGGTTCCTGTGGCCTGCAACCGAATCGGGACCGTATTCATCACGACGCCGACGACCGAGCCGACTTCTTCATAATCCGAGCGGCGGCCGGCCCGCGTTTCGCCATAGACTACATCCTCTTGACCACTGTAGCGGGCGAGTAGCACTCCCCATGCAGCCTGCACTATCCAGTTGACCGTCAGTTTCTTTGACTGCGCCAGCCGTTGCAGAGAAGCATTTACTTCGGCCGAGGGGTTCAGGTGCACTGTTTGACGACTGTCTCCTGATTGGCTCTCGTCGGATCGCCGCGGCAAGTCCACATACACCGGCGTTGTGAACGTACCCAGCACCTTCCGCCAATACTGTTCCGCATCTGACAGGTCCTGCCGATAGAACCAATCAATGTAATCTGCGTAGGCTGGTGGGCGCGGTAATTCGAGGTTCTGGTTGCTGCAATAGGCTTCGTAAAAGAGCGAGACCTCCTTCATTACTTCCAACCGAGAGCGACCATCGAGCAGCATGTGACTATACGTCCATAAAAACAGGTCCTTGTCCCCCGCCATCTTGATGATCGAGAAGCGCATCAATGGTGCTGTTGAGAGGTCGAATCCGCGCCTTCGTTCATGCAGGAGGTACGATTCCAGAAGGCCGCCCTCGCCGGCGCCCGGGACGCCGGTCCAATCCTGAATATCGATCTGTATGGGGACATCTTCACAGACCTTCTGTAGGGGCTCGCTTAATCCTTCCCATAAAAAGCAGGTCCTCAAAACGTCATGGCGATTGACTACGCTCTGCCAGGCTCGGTTGAAAGCGGATCGGTCCACGCCCGGTGGCAACTCGCATGAAATCTGCACCACGTACACGCCCTCGTCCGGGGCCGACAAGCTATGAAACAGCATTCCATGCTGCATCGGCGCAAGACGGTATGACCTCTCTGTTGGACGACTCGTGGTCATTATGACTGTCTCCGAAAACGGGACTGCAGGCGGCGGTGGAAATAGACTGTCGTCAACTCAGGGTCTGTAAAACGACAAGTTTTTCCGCTGAATCTAGTGGAGTGTTGAGCATCGCTCGAATTTAGAGGTCCGGCTAATTTCTTCTTTGCGATCGGTTAGCCAAGTTGGGGGGAGTTGAATCGCTCTCCAGGGGATCAAGCCACTCCCACAAGCGAGCGCTCGGTCAAGTCTTCCCAAAGATAAGCCACGTCACCGAATTGTTCTTGCACCCACTCATCCGAGTAGATGGTGTCTATGTATCGCTCGCCGCGATCTGGCAATATCACCACGCAGATTGCGCCCGGCGGGATCTTATCCTTGATTTTATTTAGCGCCATCATGACTGCTCCGGACGAGCCGCCTGCCAAAATCCCCTCACGCCTGACCAGACGTCGACATCCGACAACGCAGTCCAGATCGTTGACGTGAACACATCGGTCGGCTAAGTCCGGCTGATACAATCGGGGTCTTACTGCAGCTCCGTGGCCAGGAATCAGCCGCTTATGTTTCGGCCCGCCAAAAATGACGCTTCCCTCAGCATCGACCGCGATCACGGTGGTTAACAACTCGTGCTCTCTGGAATACTCAACACACCCTCTAAGTGTTCCACACGTGCTAGTCGCGCAGAAGAGATAGTCGGGTTCCCTTTCAAGCCCCTCAACTATTTCGCGCATTGTCTGGTGGTGTGCGATCGAGTTATACGGGTTTGAATACTGGTCCGGCCAAAAGCTATTCTCGACTGATTTGAGTAAGCGCCGCACCCGATCGATTCGGGCCTGCAGGAATTCTCCGGTCAGTGGGTCGGGGTCCGAAACCATCACGACCTCGGCCCTGTAGGCCCGCAGGAGACGGAGGTTCTGAGCGGTCACCTTCGGGTCGACGATGCAAATGAACCTTAGCCCGTAGTAGAGGCACACTTGCGCCAGTCCGATGCCCATGTTTCCAGAGCTGGATTCGATGACGGTCCAGCCCGGCCGGATTTCGCCGGTTTCCAGGGCGCGCTCGATAATCTTGACTGCCGGCCGATCTTTGATACTGCCGCCTGGATTGAGAGCTTCGAGCTTCCCGAAGACCTGGAACGTCGCGCCGTCAAAGAACGCAGACATCTCGACCAGGGGCGTCGAGCCGATGGCTGATGTGATTCCTTTTCTCGCTACTTGCATCATCTTTACACAGGCCGATGGGGCAACCGCTCCGTCCAGCGTTCTGGAAAGAACGAATTGACCGTCGAACCCATCCCTCCTTGCGGGCGAGGTCCCACAGAAACTGACCTACTGTGGGGTTATCTGATGTCTTGCGATCGAATCCGATATCGGGTGAAGCTCACCATCTGCTATTCGGCTTTCGATTTGGTATTCCGGGTTCGCGTCGCCGCCGGCGGGCACCCGGGCGAAGCGCTCGATTGAGCTATCACTTCGAGTTTCCCGGATAGATAACGCT
>JBOGOU010000350.1:0-17710 GCA_050748205.1 Pyrinomonadaceae bacterium
GCTTATTCCAGTCTGGGTCTTAGCTCAGATTCTGGTTTTTTTAGTTTCGCTATTCATCTCGATATTCACTACCGTACCTATCGAACTGGTTCTGGTCCAGGGCGCCTCCACCTTCGCTCTTTTACGCGCCTGGTTGTACTGGGAGGAGTACGGCTCCAGTTACATACATCAGACCAAAGCATTCGAATCCATGATATCGCACGTGATACATCGCGCTCCGCAAGAACTCGTGGACGGCAAGCGCAAGGCGCGCGCGATCCTTATCTCCGGCGATGCTCACGAGACTTTCTGCATGCGCATGGAATACTGGAGCCGGATCCCATTCAACGACACGGGCGATCCGGTCGAGGGAGTCGTGTTACAGCTCACTGGCAGCCCATGCAAGTGGGTCAATCCAGGAGAATATGAGTTTAAAGACCCGAACGACAGGCTTCTTCATCACTGGGCAGGGTGGCGCGAAGAGCCGCAGCTTACGTGGGTAAATGAACCCGACGAATCACCATTCCGGTTCGAGGAGAGCCCGCGGATGATGAAATACGTTCCGGGCGCCAACCAACCGTTGATGAATCCCGAGCCGGAGTGGCGATATTCGCTGGCGCCGGTTCCACAGGCCCCTGCCCCAACCGAAGTACCTCTTGAAATTCCCGATCGGCCCAATCCGACCTTCGAGGAACAAATAGCGGAGATGGAGAACGTCTCACCCGACGCTCTCTGGGCGAACCGAAGAGCCGAGGTCCTGAAAGTTAACAACCTGGCGGATGTGACTTTCAATTGGCAGGCGGGCAGCAAAACTGTGGTCGAAAACGTTTGGTGGCGGGGCAGGCCTGCTATCGATCAGAACTGGACCAAAAGCCGCTTCGAGGCTTCCATGGAACCGCCATCACCGCCTCCCTTACCACAATGAGCACTCCGGCATTTCTCCAGGCTGTAGTTTTTCTGCTGGCGCCTTTGCGGTTCCTGGCAGGGAACGAAGAGTATCTGTCTAATCTCGCTGCCTCGATCGGTTGGAACATCGACGAGGTAGTGGGGTTTGATGCGGATGCCGCGGCTGCCGACATGGGCCAGATAGCTGATGGTGTCGATGCGCTGGTCCAACACATTGCCGCCCCGCCTGACAGCCTCTCGAAATTCATTACCGCACTCGATGATGCGGAAAAGACTTTCACCGCTCTCCGCGATCTCGCGCGCATCTTTGGTGGCGCGGGCGGCACGAATCTCGACGACTTCGGCAAAGCACTGCTCGAGGCGTTAATTATCGCGACCTGGTACAGGCGCTCACCAGTTTCACTTTCGATGGCGGAGATCCTTGGCCTGGTGACGGTGCCTGATGATGGACCACTTATGCCGGCGATCCGCGATGGCGAACGGCTAATTCGAGCGGCGCACCGTCGGGGTGAGTTGCACTTCGGTCGCATTGGACCGCTGCTGCGCGATCCGGTCGGCTTCCTGGATGAAGAGTACTTCGCAGGAGATGCCTTAGCCACCACAGCGGGTGCACACCAGGCCGCTGACAAACTTTTCCCACGACTTGCACGGCTGGCAATTCTCCTGGGCTTTGACGCCAGTTACGGTTTTCAACCGGCGGTGCCGGTGACGGGTGGTCCAGCAGTTGTCGATCGACTCGCCCACATGCTCACGCTATTTCTCGCACCCAATGATGCTGACGTCTACGGATTCACGTTGGCGCTATCGTCAGAAGATCGGGGCCGTCGCGGTTTGCTCATACGGCCTTTTGGTTCCATTCAATATGAGGAGCCGATTTGGGATTGGAATCTCCGCCTCACTGGCTCCGGTGCTCCAAATGGATTGTTGTTAGGCCCTGCGAACATAGAAGTGATTGGAGGCCAGAGTTGGGGGCTCGCTCTAACATTAGAGCGGAACTCCGAAATGCAACCCGGACCAGCGACTGTCGGAGGTGAGGCGACAGGATTAACTTTCGGAAAAGTGCGTATCGAGGGCGAGTTAGCACTCGGCGAGGACAGGCGGGATGCGTCGATAGATCTCGTCGTTGAGGACGCACATCTTTCGCTCGCAGGATCGGAAGGCGATGGTTTTCTTGCCGATGTGATCCCTTCCGGGGGTCTCTCTGCCGACATTAATTTCACTGCCGGTTGGTCCAGCGCGACGGGCTTTCACTTCAGCGGCAGCGGGGCGTTACAAGCTGCGTTTCCGCTCCACGTTCAGGTTGGACCAATCAAAATCAACTCGTTCAGTTTACAGGTCAAAACGGATGGCAGCGCGATCGGATCGCAGGTGTCGTTCAATGCAGGACTGAACCTTGGTCCATTAGCGGTTACGATTGACGGCATTGGTCTGAATGCGCTCCTTGACTTTCCGGAAGCAGGGGGCAACCTCGGTATCGCGGATCTCGATCTCCACTTCAAACCGCCGAACGGATTAGGACTCTCGATCGATGGCGGTGGCTTCAAAGGCGGCGGGTTCCTGGATTTCGAACCGGAGCAGGCGCGTTACTCGGGGATGCTGGAACTCGAGTTTCAAGATCAATTCACCCTCAAAGCTTTTGCATTACTGAACACAAGCCTGCCGAACGGCCAGAGCGGTTTCTCACTGCTGATCATCATCAGCTCCGAGTTTACGCCGATTCAACTCGGGCTTGGTTTCAAGCTCAATGGTGTGGGCGGGTTGCTGGGACTCAATCGCACCATCAACATCGAGCCGCTGCGCACCGGCCTGCGCGACAACACGCTGAGCAGCATTCTCTTTCCCACTGACATCGTCGCCAATGCCGATCGCATCATCAGCGACCTGCGCCAGGTATTTCCACCACTGGCAGACCGCTTCATCTTTGGGCCAATGGCGAAGATCGGCTGGGGCACACCAACGCTGATCACGATCGATTTAGGTCTGGTGATCGAAGTGCCCGAGCCGGTGCGACTCGTGATTCTGGGCGTGTTGCGTGCCGTGTTGCCGGATGAGAACGCCGCCATCCTGCGCGTGCAGGTGAACTTTCTCGGCGAGATCAACTTCGAACGGCGACAGTTGAAGTTTGATGCCAGTTTGTTCGACTCGAAACTGCTGAGCTTCACGCTGACAGGCGATATGGCGATCCGGCTCGACTGGGGCGCTGATGCGAACTTCCTTTTGACGGTCGGCGGCTTTCATCCTGCCTATCAACCGCCGGCGATGGATCTACCGGCAATCAGACGACTGACCCTGTCGTTGCTGGCAGGCGACAATCCGCGCCTGAAGCTGGAGATGTATTTCGCGGTGACGACGAACACTGCGCAGTTTGGGGCGAAGCTGGAGTTTTATGCGGCGGCCTGGAAGTTCAACGTCTACGGTTTCCTCACCTTCGACGTGTTGTTCCAGTTCAATCCTTTTTACTTCATTGCCGAGATCACGGCGATGCTGGCGCTGCGGGTGGGCAGCTCAAGCTTTGCGAGTATCAAGCTGACGCTGACCTTGGAAGGACCGACACCGTGGAAGGCGCAGGGGACCGCGAAGTTCAAGATCTGCTGGTTCTTCACGCTGAAGGTGCGCTTCAACAAGACGTTTGGCGAAGCGCGGAATACGACCTTACCGGATGTGGCGGTGTTGCCGCTGCTGGCGGCGGCACTGGATGCCAATGACAACTGGGAAGCAGAACTGCCGGGGCAACGGCACCGGTTGGAGAGTATTCGCGAGGCGCCGGGTGAGTTGCTGGTGCATCCGGTGGGGACGTTGAAGGTGAGTCAGAAAGTAGTGCCGCTGAATGTGCGCATAGATCGGCTTGGCAGTCAGCGGCCGAGTGATGGGCAGGAGTTTCAAATACAATCGCAGCCGGCCGCGAATCCATTGCCGGTGCAGGAGTCGTTTGCGCCGGCACAGTTTTTTGATCTGACGGACGAAGAGAAACTGACGAGCGCCTCGTTCAAACAGTTCGACAGCGGGGTACGGATTGGCGATCCGGAGCGGCAGCGGACGGGCTACGCGGCAGCGCGGGAAGTAAAGTACGAGTTGAAGTACATCGACTCACAGCGCGAGCAGCGGCTGAGTGGTCCAAAAAATCCACGAGATCTGTTTGACGTGGATGTGGTGTCGTTCAACACCTGGACGTTGCAAGGCGCAATCGCACAATCGGAGTTGTCGTTTGCACGGAATCGTAAGTCAAGCCTGGCGCCGGAAGCAGTGGCAGTTGGGCAGGAGGCGTTCGCGGTTGTGCACACGGGAGACCTGAAACTATTTGATGAGTTGAGCTTGTTGGGAAACGAGCGCGCAGCAGCGGCACGACTGAAGACATTGCTTGAAACAAATCCAGCCCTCCGCGGCACGCTGCAAGTCGTGCCTGCATTTGAATTGGCGGCATGAAATGGTAGCCACACTAAAAAACTACACGTTTCTTCCATGGTTGCGACAGGGCGTTGCAGCCGAGATTCAAACCGTCGACAACCTCGGTGGACCAGGGACTGAACCGCAAAGAGCTTCAGTACAGGTCGGTCTTCAACTAAACGCGGTGCCGCCGATCTTAAAAACGCCTCAGTTGTTAGGACCGGGCGACGTTGTCGGCATCAATCCGAGGGCCATCGTCAAAACGGAACCACGAAACTTTGTTACAGACTTCGAAGCTAACTATCTTCCTTACATCGAATTCTACGAAGAAGATTTTCCCTGGCGCTTTACGCCGGCCAGAGCCGCGAATGCATTAGACCAAAGCAAACTTCGTCCGTGGATCGTTTTGATCGTACTCACCGAAGACGAGTTTGACGACAGCGCTGGTGGGCCATTGCCCGTGCTGAAGATCAAAGAGGCGTTTGATCCCAGGGAATTGTTTCCTAAACCGGAGCAGACGTGGGCCTGGGCGCACGTGCACATCAGTCAGAATGTCATCGGCGAGGGGATACTGAGGACAAGTGGTCCGGAGCAAGTCCCTGTTGTTGAGCAAAACCTTGCAAACCTACTCGCAGCTAATCGCGACAATGCTTCATCGCGATTGCTTTGCGCGCGCAAGCTGAAGGAAAGCACGGCTTATCACGCGTTTGTGATTCCTGCTTTTGAGACAGGTCGATTGGCTGGGCTAGGACTCCCTCTCGGCGACGTCAGCGGTCAAAAATCATCGTGGGAGGATGATGCGCGCGACTATCCGATTTACTACCGATGGTTTTTCCGCACAGGCACAAAAGGCGACTTCGAGTTTCTCGTCGATCTGCTCGAAGCACGCGAGGTCGACGAACGCGTCGGCGTTCGCGACATGGATATGCAAGACCCGAACTATGGCGCGCCAGGCATGTCTTCTCCGTTGGACGTGATCGGTTTGGAGGGTGCACTCAAGAGTCTGAATATGAAGTCCTCGCCGTCGCAATGGCCACCCGAAGGCACTGTATTCGAAAATCCTCAGCCAGGATCGGCGGGCGCCTTTCTCAATGGTCTTCAAGACATGGTCAACCGGCAGTTTAACCTGCAACAGGAAGAAACTGCTGAGAACGTTCATAAGGACCCGATCATCAGTCCCCCGCTTTATGGAAAGTGGTACGCGCAGGCCGAGAAGCTCGATGTGCGAAACGTAACGGGTTGGGTGGATGAGCTCAACAGCGATCCGCGTTATCGAACGCCCTCAGGTGTCGGCACGCAAGTGATTCAAAAAGATCAGGAAAACTTGATGCAGCAGGCCTGGAGTCAACTCGGCGACTTGTTGCGGGCCAATCAGAAAATCCGGCAGCTTCAACTGGGCCTAATGAGCAGTTTTGTCATGTACCAGAAAAACATCCTGCGGCAGTCTTCGGATCAACTGCTGACGTTTACGCAGGTCGTGCACGGTCGAATTCTGGGAAGTCCTTTGACAATTGCCAGGCAAGTTCAGGAGAGTAGTTTGCCGCAAGCCGCGCTCGATCCGGCATTTCGAAAGATCACACGCACCCGCGGCGCGATCATGCGCAAAGTTGCGCCGGAACCAGCGATAAAAACGACGCCAATTGTCACTCTCCTGAATGAAGGTACTTTGACCGCGGCCCCTACACCGCCCGAACCTACGGGACAAATACTGATCGACAAAGTTGCTGAGAAAATCGATCCAACCGGCATCCCTCGGTGGTTGCGTGATCTGCTTCGCAATAAAAATGCGCGCTGGATATTGATCGGCATAATCGTACTCGCACTCGTACTGGCCTTTGTTACCGGTGCGTTTGTTGTGCTCGTTCCGATTGCTGTTGCCGCCGGTGTACTGCTTCCGTTTGTTGAAACACTGCGAGCGCGAATCGAAACAGCCGAGACGTTTCGTGAGCGTTCTTTCACGCCTGCATTCGTCGACGCGGTTCCGCCCCGTCCGAATTTTGTTTTGACGGAATTCAATCAGCCCCTGCCGAGTACCGCAGGTGCCGGCAGTGGCGACAGCGTCGAAGGCGCGAATTTTCGGATCGCACTCAGAGACGCTTACAACGCTCACCAGACGCTACCACCCTCGCCACCGCCGCGAGAAAAGATGACGATCGCCGATACTGTCACAACAATTAAGACAGCACTCGATCCTTCAGTTGCCATTACAAAAAGAGCAGAGTTCGTTCTGAAGATCCCTGCGAGCGTCAAAGACTCGTATCTGTTGCCGAAAAAAACACTGGTAACAGTGATGGCCCATCCAGTCTTCACGCAGCCGATGTACCGACCGTTGCGAGACATTTCATCGGAGTTCCTGGTTCCCAATCTCGAGTTGATTCCGAACAACACGATCTCTTTGATGAGGACCAACCCGAAATTTATCGAAGCCTACATGGTCGGTCTGAATCACGAGATGGGGTGCGAACTGTTGTGGCGAGAGTTTCCGACCGATCAGCGAGGCAGTTATTTCCGCCAGTTTTGGGATGTCGGAGACGTCATCAACCGTGATCCGAACAAAACGCAGGCGGAACTTGAAGAAGAGTTGCTCGACATCGAAAAGCTGCATGAATGGGGAAGCACGACGAGTCTTGGAACACATGACCACCGTTTACTGCCACCTACACCAGACGATGTCCGGGTGGTGTTGGTTGTTCGCGGTGACCTGCTCAAGAAGTATCCGACGGTTGTGATCTACGCACAGGAAGCGCAGTGGACCACAGAAGATGGTCGTGATTTAAGAGTGCTGAATGAAAGCGATCCGGCTCAGAAAATCAAGGAGCCGATCTTCAAAGCGGAGATCGAGCCGGACATTCGTTTCCTCGGTTTTGATCTGACTGTGAGAGTCGCGAAAGGAAGTGCTAATCGTCAGGATAACAATCCGGGTTGGTTCTTTGTGTTGCAGGAGCGGCCTGGTGAGCCACGTTTTGGCCTGGACAATCTGAGTGGTGAGCCACTCCCGCAACCAACCACGTGGAACGATCTTGCCTGGGAGCACCTCGCCGGCTTCGACAACCTCGACATTGTCGATGTCGAACAGAATGTTCCGAGTCTGGTGGTGAATGATCCGACGGATCAGCAATTCGTTTGGGGACGGAATGCAGCAGACATGGCTTACATCCTTTACCAGGTCCCGGTGATGGTGGCCTTTCACGCGGCCGACATGCTGCCGAAAAACGCTGAGTAGGTTTCACAGGATTTACAAGATTTATCAGGATTAATGACATGATTGACGAAATCAAAAAAGCTCGCGAAGCGATGCGTGCGGTTGAAGAGAGTTTGTATGCCAGTCAAAACCGGCTGCGCACAAAGGAATCTAAACTGATCGACGCCAACAGGTTGGGCGATGAGGGAGCGCAACGCGCCGAAGTTCTTGAACGCGAAATCGCCGCGCTAAACGAACAAATCAACACCACGAAGACCAATCTTCAGTCGACTAGAGGAAACCTTTTCGATCTCGTGGATCGATTTGTTCTGCCACAACCACCGAGAGAACAGATCTCACAACTCGACGACAGTCTCCCGTTCCTGCTGCTTCCCGTAAGAATAGAAACGCGGTTTATGAATCGCGAGTTATGGGTGCGCGTCTATCCCGATGACCTCGCCGTTCACACTCACGAAAAAGAGTTCACGCGCGACGACGGGGATTCGGGCATCGAATACTGGATTCAAAGAGCGCTTGCAGCAGCGATCGATGACCAAGCGAAGCGAGAGGAACTGGAAAGAGGCGCCTGGCGATCACTGGTAAATAGTCATGGCGGAACAAGGGCCTCGTGGATCGCGGCGGAAATCAAACGAAGGGTCGTTGAGAAACAGGGCAGCGAAGACTTTTCGTTCATGCTCATCCGCGTCGAGATGGCAAACATTCTTGGCGACCGGCAGAGAAGTCCGGAGCAGAAAAGTGCAGATATTACTTCGGTCCTTGAATCAACTAATCCACTCGTGCCACTGATTCGCGATCCCATTCTTAGTTTGCTTGCTGCTGACGAAAACATAAACGACTCGATCCGGGACGCGATTCTGAAGACGGTTAACGACGGCATCCTGATGCACCTTGGTTTTGATCTCGAGGTGTTGAAGGCTGAAAGCTGGAGCCAGGCGCCGCGTACAGTCGTGATGCCGGATCGTTTCGTGCTAATCGGATTCACCGGCACCGCCAGATTGGAACAGCCGTTTCCAAACACAGTTGACAATCCTCTGATACTTGGACCAAACCCACAGAATCTCGAATCGGAGTTGAGTCAACAGGGCGGCGATCTCGTAATGGGCGAAGACTTCGACTGGATCGCAAACTTCGACAAAGCAATCCAGGTTGGAATGGCGATGCGCTTACCGCTGCCGGAGCCATTCGTTTCGCAAGGTTTCGATCGGCTGATGGTACTGGGGATTCGCGTTTCATCGCTCCCTGCGGATCATCGAGAGCTTTTGGAAGAGTTGATCGAGAACCATCGCTATTCGCCCGAGGGAATGAGTTTTCTCGCACAGGGAACAGCGACCAATCACACCGCGGAGCTGCGAGCCGTTTTTTCAGTCGACGATTTCGAAGGCGAAGCAAGTTTTGAAACGGAAACGCAGCCATCGATCGATGAAGCCGACACCGAGCTCGAAAAAACCGACGCCGAACGTTTAGCCGCCGCTTTGGACGTCAACCTGGAGAGCCTCGTGCCACTCGCAAACGCGAGGCGCAAAGATGTTTCCGACGCCAAGGTCATGAACATAGCTTTGTGGCCGGGGACACTTGGTTACTACCTCGAAGAACTTCTGGAGGATCAGCCGGCCGTCATAGGCAACATTCGCAAATTTTTCGCGGAGCACGTCGTAGCACGTGGAAGCCTGCCGGCGATTCGTGTCGGCAAACAACCGTACGGGATTCTCGTTACCAGTGCTTTTCGCCGGTGGCAAACAAACCAGCTCATCGATGGCGAAGACTTTTCGTTCCTCGGCGACGTGCTCGAGGTGTTGCGGAGAATCGAGGACCAGTGGCAACAACTCGTTCCGCTCGTGGCCCATGTCGATGCTCCGGGTGACGCGTTTGCAAACCTCCTCAACATGCTTGGGTTGCAGGCAACGTCGGTTGACTATCAGCGCAGGCTCGCCACGCACCAGAACATCCTTTCGAATGTCGCCAATTTTACGGGCGCCGCTCGTGCCGCCACCACTGCTTACTTTGACGAAATAGCCTCACAAGCTACGAATCTACAGACACAGCTCGGATTGAATTTTCTTATTTTTAGACGGCCAAAGCTCTTTGGCTTGCTCTTCTCCGGCACCACTTCGCCCATCAATGGACCACTGATCGACGACGTCGACACCGCCGAAGACGAGAAACTCTCAGAAATTGATCAGCTACCGCGTAAGTACGCGGTAAGCATAACGGACGGTGAAGTAACCGTCGTCGAAGACAAAAACTACATCGGCTGGCTGGTAAATAACGATATCAACACATTGAAGCTACAACGCTTTCTAGACCGAGACGGGCAACAACTGCCGGTTCCCAAAGCACTCCTCTACAGAATGCTTCATCGCTCGCTGCTGCTTTCAACTTTTGAAGCCTCGATGACTGTTTTTGACGGTTTCCAACTTGTGGGCAAAGAAGTTCGACGCGAGCAGGACACGACGAATGTCGAGGCGGGTCGGACGGTAACGCGCTGGGAGTTTATGGAAGCGAACGTCGGTCGAGTTTTACCGCAACTCAGCAGCGCGAACGTCGCACTCGGAGACTTTCTCGCGACTGCTGATGTGACAAGTGTTCCCGCAGCGTTCGCTTTGCAGGAAGTCAGAGACAGTATCGGCCGGCTTGAAGAGTTGACGACCGCGGAGCTGGAGCGGTTGTTTGCCGAGCACATCGATCTGTGCTCGTATCGCCTCGATGCTTGGCAAACTGCGATCTTCGTTGCGCGTCTCGAGCGTCTGAATCTTTTTCGACAGAACAACGACACCGGCGTGGCGAAGCGGGGCCTTCATTTAGGTGCTTACGGTTGGTTGGAGAATGTCAGACCTGCACCTCCGCTCACACCTGTGCCTACCAATCAAATTCCAGAGTCCCTGCGAGAGGATGGTGTCACGGTTGTTGAGCAACCGAACAACGGTGGTCACATACATGGTCCATCAATCAATCACGGCGTTGCTGCCGCAGTATTGCGCAACGCATATCTGACGCATGCCGACGAAAACAATGCGGAGCATTTCGCAGTCAGGTTGACTTCCGAGCGTGTGCGCACGGCGCTCTCCTTTTTGGAAGGCGTGCGTAATGGACAACAACTGGGTGCTCTGCTCGGTTATCAGTTCGAACGCGCGTTGCACGATCGTTACGTAGTCGACGGCATTGCGGTAGCGCAATTCATTCTCGATTTCCGAAAGAAGTATCCGTTGGTTGCTGACAAGATCACGCCCGGCGCGCCCACTGACAACATCACTCAGAAAGAGTCGTATCAGGTTATTGATGGTTATGCCTTACTCGAAGCCGTCATGCTCAATGACCCTCCGCTGGACTATCCCTACGGCGTCAATACACTGCCGCTGGCGGGCGCTGCGCGTGAGGCGATCATTACCGAAGTCGAACGTCTGAAAGAGACACTCGACGCGATCGCCGATCTTTCACTCGGCGAAGGCGTCTTCCAGGTAACACAGGGAAACTACGAACGCGCGGGCGCAATGCTCAAGGCGCTCACCGAAGGAAACGCACCGCCCGATCCGGAGATCGTGAGCACGCCGCGAAGTGGCGCAGTTGTGAATCACAAAGTGACTGTTCACTTCGAACCCGGCGCAGTTGAGAGTCCCTGGGGTGGTACAGGCACGCCAAAATCTCTTGCCGCTCCTGGCCTCAATAAATGGTTAGGGGATCTCATCGGGCTGCCGGATACGCTTGAATTCAGTGTGGAGTATGAGCCCGACAAAACGGTAACGGCCGTGTCGCTCGTGAACCTGGATCTGCAGCCGATAGATCTGGTTTTCCTAATCGGCAATCAGGCAAGCGGGATTGAAGAAGAGGAGAAGCAAATCAACGATCTCACTGAGCTCGAAGCCCGGATCGACCTCGCTTTCAGGCTCAAACGGCAAGGAGATCCGAACTTTGATCCTACGGCCCGAGCAGTTATCCGGTTTATGAGCACGGACGGGTTCACAAACCCAAGCGCGCGAACTCTTTTTGAACTGCTTCCGCTGCTTCGGAACCTACGAAAGCTTGCAAGTAGTTCTCGTCCACTCGGGGCCGACGATTATATGTTGCCGTCCGAAGAGAAAGCTGACCCGAATACCGCAGAGAATCCCAAGCGCTGGGAGCTCGAGAGTTTGGAGCAAGCGTTTGATGAGGCAGCGGCGTCGTTGAATGAGCATCTCGAAGATCTCGATGGACTGGTTGCCTCGTTTCCGCTGAATGCGTTGCGCAAGAATCCGGCCGAAGCGGGCGACCTCAGCGGGATTGATTACGATGATTTGCGCAGAGTGCTGATCGCGCTTGCTTATTTTGGTCTACCTGGCGCATTTCCAAAGAACGCGCTTTTCCGCGACCTTGGTCCAGATCCAACAGACGAACAGCGGTTGGCTCTACTCCGTGCTCAACAGGCTCTCATCGAGCAGGCGCTGTTGACACTCGATGAAGGTCGCAGTCGTCACACAAGAGCTGTGGCGTTGCGAACCTTCAGCGATTTGAGTCCTGAAGAGAGGGATCGACTGACAGTGTTCAAGAAGGCAGAGATTTACCAGGCGGCCGGCGTTCTGGTTTTGGGAGACTCGTTTCGTTTCATCCCACCGTTTGAGTTCAAGAACCGGCCGGAATTGGAATCCGCGCACAGCTTCGCGAATGATTCGCCACCCGACGACAGTCTGCTGCGATTTACGCAAAGTCGCTTGAGATCGGCGGCTTCGAATACCGAGATTGTTGACTGGCGCAATCTCGCGGTTGAGGAATGGTTGGAAGGCGTCGCCGCGGTTCGCGAGAGCGTTGCGTTGCTCGACGCGGTGAACACGTATCATGAAGCGTTTGTCGATGATGAGTTAACTTTCAAGCCGCTTCAGTTGCCGTTCAATAAAAAGGCCCATTGGGTCGCACTCGAGTTCCCGGAAGTTAGTCCGGAGGAATTGGACAACCCGAATTCGTTCGTGCCGGCAGGAGATTTTTTGTCGATCGTGCGGCAGCTTCCGGAGGATTACGATGCTTCGACGCCACAGTCAGGATTGTTGATTGATGAGTGGAATGAAGTGATTCCGAACCGGATTGAGACGACCGGCATCGCCATTCACTATAACCAGCCAAACACAGAACCACCGCAATGCCTGCTATTGGCCGTGAGTCCGAACGTGAATGGACGTTGGGAATGGGACGATCTGGTCGAGACAGTCACGGACACTTTTGATCGCGCAAAGCGCAGGGCAGTTGAGCCCGATTTCTTGCGTACCACTCCGTTCGCACAGCTCTTGCCGGCTGTGATTAGCAGTTTTACAAGTTTCCCCGTTGCCACGATTTCAACAAACATCGCCGCGCAGCCGCTCTCGCTTGTTGCGGATCAGCCTTAGATGAAAGGAACCGGTCACTTGGTCCAAATAATTGATCCAGCTTTAAAGAATGCACTGCTGAGCGCGGATTTTCGCGCGGCGGTGATCATGTGGAACCGCCTCGAGGGACGTCCGCGCAAAGAAGACTTCGATCGAAGTTTGCGCGCAGAGGTTCGCGACCCGCTGTGGATGCTCACGAGGCAATGGCAGTTTGGCGAATTCAAAGGAGAAGACGCCGGCTCTGCTGTCAAAGCGCGCGTCCAACTAAACACAAGCAAGATCGATCGCTATGCAGTCAAGTCAGAGACTCGCGATGCCACTGGTGGTGAGCAGTTTCTCAACGCAGTTCCTTACGATCAGAGTTTTCCACTCGAGATAGCAGTAGAACGAGAGCCGGTGCTGCCGCCTGGTCCAGAACCGAACATAACTGATCTTGCCCTTCGCGCCCGGATGGGTCGCCACTGGTCGCGTTTGTTGAAGCAAGCCGGCTTAGGCGTGCCGGATGTGAGGACTGCAATAGTCGATCGATTCGGTTTCGACGACATCTCAGAAAAGGAGCCGCTCGTTGGCCTCGCCGAACAGTTGGAAGCGGCGCATCTCGAGAGTGATCCGAGCGCGTGGCAAACTATGCGTGCCGTCAAAGGACGACTACCCGATGGACGTAAGTTGCTCGACGCAATTAACGATGAAACCTTTAATACGTTTGTCGACTCGCAGTTTGATGCAGTGCTGGCCGCAGTTCTGAAAGCTCTCGGCAATGATTTTCGCAGTTGGTTTGAGCGTCTTTACTCTCAACCGCAAACCGACATCGAAGATGCGTGGGCGCCTTCGTATCTCGAGTATC
The DNA here is from genome assembly GCA_050748205.1 of Pyrinomonadaceae bacterium. Lineage (GTDB taxonomy): Bacteria > Acidobacteriota > Blastocatellia > Pyrinomonadales > Pyrinomonadaceae > PSRF01. The sequence goes on from JBOGOU010000350.1 coordinate 13,643, forward strand.
AATTCGCGGTATCGGCGCCGGAAGATGCGTCAGGTGAAAAGCGGGCCACGTTGTTGGCCGAGCAGTACTACCACGGCAGCCTCGACTGGTTTGCGTTTGACATCGACAGTCAGCGACAACTGCAAGATCTTCCCGAGACCCAGTTTCCGGAGAATAGTTTTGAAGAGCGCCCGCCGTTTGGTTTCCTGCCTTCGCAAATCGAGTTCAATGGAATGCCGAACGTTCGTTTCTGGGAGTTTGAAGATCGCAGAACGGATTTTGGCAGCATTCGTGCGGGTACTACTGACGTGCCGCTTTTACTGCTCGCAGAGTTTGGTCTGATCTATGGCAACGATTGGACGGTGATTCCTTACAACCTAGAAGTCGGCACGCTCGCTGACATCAAAGGAATCATCGTCACCGACGTTTTCGGAATTCAAACTCTGATTCGTCCGGCAGGCCAGGGACAAAGAATGGACTGGCAAAAGTGGTCCATGTACAACCTGAGATCAACTGCGAGTGTCGATGCCGTTGACAATCGTTTGTTCCTGCCGCCGTCTGTGGCGAAAGTTTATGAGAGTGGTCCGATCGAGAAAGTCGTTCTGGCGCGAGATGAAATGTCGAACATGGTTTGGGGCGTGGAAGAAACTATTCCGGGAATACTGGGAAGGGGAGTTGATGGTTTTGAAGCAGGGAAGTCGCTCTCAAATTACTTTGCGGTTCGCGAGCCAACGCCGACGCAAGAGCGAACGCCCAACAATGCAAAGATCCAATATTTACTGGGCACGACTGTGCCCGAAAACTGGATTCCGTTTATTCCGAGTCGCAAGCCCGGATCGACTCGAGAGATCCGTTTGCAGCGCGCTCAGATGCCGCGACTGACAAATGCCATAGAAGACACCACGATTCAGCCGCGCGGTCAGATACTTCGCGTAAATCTTGATCGACAGGATCAGAGGTACTTTGTGCACGAGGAGGAAGTGCCTCGAGCGGGCGCGATCGTAACGCGCAAGTTTCAACGCGCTCGCGGTGCGAATGGCGAAGTGTTCACGTGGATTGGACGTCGAAAAGAAACTGGTCGCGGTGAAGGTGCGAGTGGATTAATGTTCGATCAAGTCGTGGCGGTAAAGGAATAGTTTAAATCCTGTTAACTTATTCTGTGATGCCTTCGCGGACACGTGTGAACTGTCATCAATCTTCCACGCGCCGTTGCATTACCTATCAATTTTGATCCTTGCACTGAGAGACTGCGGTTAGTTCGAAGCTCGATGCCGAAGTGATTATTGGAAATCTGGCAATCGGTGAATGAGCCCTGACCACCCTCCGTTACCAGCACGCCGGCATATCCACTCTCGCTCAATTTGGTTTTAGTGTTTCGGGGATTACTGCCGCTGCGGATCACTATGTTCGATTTCATGTAACCAAAGATCCGCACAGTCGTTGACACGTCCCATTCCGCCTTCATAAAAGTAAATACCACTATTCTGTTCCACTGTAGATTTGCGACTGTACGATGCTCTAAGTCCGAGAGGCGTATTCGTAAACGGTTGCGCCTTCGATAGTCGCCGTCCCGCTGTTCTCAACGGCGATAGCGCAGTTGGCAAGCTATCGCAGGGAGAATTGCCACAAATTTGCCACAAGCGAAAGAACGAGAACCGATTATTCTGGGCTTTCTGTTTGATCTAATTGCGGTTATTCGACAGTCGAACCTACGACCCACTGGGTTTTACACAAACGGTCGCAGCGGCTTGGGGTCCGATGTGCAAATCGTTGAGTAAAGAGATTTTACTTGCGTTTGAGAACCCTCGCGGATCGATGAATCCGGCGCGAGAATTGATAATGCATTTTGCGAAGGCAGAGGAATTAACTTGCGCTAATGTGAGGTTTATGAGCCGAGCAGGACTCGAACCTGCGACCCACTGGTTAAAAGCCAGTTGCTCTACCAACTGAGCTACCGGCCCACAAAGAGTCTGGAGTCTAAGAGTCTAGAGTCCAGGCTTTCAAGTTGAGACCTAAGCAAGATCCTAAAACGTTCAATATCAATCGATGCTGTTCAGGGCCGCCCCGTATACCTTTGGCTCAGAATGAACCTGAGAAATCAAGGTTTTCCGGTTTGTCAGTGCCTACCCTCGATGTTAACTGGTGCGTCAATTAGGAAATGTGCTTTACGCCAAAACCGGCAGCATCGGCCTGTGTAGCCGCACTATTGAGCTAGCCGCTCAACATTGATATATTAAGCGCCATATCGAAGCTCTCTTTCATTCGTCCAGTTGATTGTTCTTCAGGGCGGCTTTCTACTCCGGTTCTCGTTACCGACTCTCTCCAACGACATGAGGCGGCGAATGAGAGACTGCATCCGTGAGTTCGCAAAAGACCTCTATCTGATACGCGAAGCCCTCTAGCCCTGATGGGAGGGAGGGACGCCTATTCGCAGGAGCTTACCCATGGAAAATAAGAGAGACGTTATTGTTGGTATTGGGGGAGCCGCTGGAGACGGATTAGACAAGACCGGCGACGCGATAGCCAAGACTTGTAGCCGGCTTGGCCTCTATGTGTCGGCCTACAATAGTTACCAATCGGTGATTCGTGGCGGCCATATTTGGCTGCGCGTGCGCATAGCCGAGAGAAAGGTCCACTCGCATGGGGATCATCTGAATGCCCTGATCGCGCTGAATCAAGATGCTATAGAACGCCACGCCCGCGAGGTCGAACCCGGTGGCGCCGTCATATACAACGCCGACAAGCTCACCTGCGATTCAACGCTCATTAGCAGTCAGGTTCTGCTTATCCCATTGCCCATTAAGGAGCTAACCAAGTCTTTTGGACGCCTTCCACCCATAATGCAAAACACGGTAGCGCTGGGCGCCCTCCTCTATCTGCTCGGACTGGAGTTTGAGATGGCAGCGACTGTGTTGGCAGATACCTTCAAGCACAAGGGTGATGCAGTCGTTGATCAGAACGTCCGGGTCGCGCAGGCCGGGTACGGTTTCGCAAAAGATAATTCTGTGCCACTCGGTTACGAGTGGAACTACACGCGCATCAAGCGCCCTTTCATGACTGGCAATGAGGCGTTTGCCTTGGGCGCCGTTGCTGCCGGCTGCAAGTTATATTCGGCATATCCCATGACGCCAGCTTCATCGGTCCTGCACTGGATGGCTGCCCATGGAGCTAAGTGCGGCGTGGTAGTTAAGCAATGCGAGGATGAGTTGGCCGTTGTCAATATAGCTATAGGCGCGGGGCACGCTGGAGTACGTGCTATGTGCGGCACGTCAGGTGGCGGATTTGCCTTGATGACGGAGGCCATCGGCCAGGCTGGAATGATCGAAGCGCCGGTAGTGATTATCGAAGTCCAGCGAGGCGGGCCATCCACCGGTATTCCTACCAAAACGGAGCAAGCTGATCTCAATCAAGTTTTCGGCGCGTCTCAGGGCGATTACCCTCGCGTTATCATTGCGCCAACCGATACAACCGATTGTTACTACTCGGCTGTCGAGGCACACAACCTTGCAGAAAAGTACCAGCTCCCGGTCACAATCATTTCCGACTTGCTGCTCTCGGAGCATCCGGAGACTATCGAGGCCGGTGCTCTGCGCCATGATGTGCCGATCGAGCGCGGTGAAATCGTTTCCGAGTGGTCTCAGGAGAAGGGGCAGTTCAAACGATACGCATTCACCCGCTCGGGAGTCTCGCCGCGGGTCCTGCCCGGCACCGAGGGAGGGATGTATGTGGCAGCAACCGACGATCACGACGAAGAAGGTGTCGTGATCAGCGATGTCTTCACGAGCCCGCCCGTGCGGCGCAAGATTCAAGAGAAGCGGATGCATAAGCTGGACAAGGTCTTGCAAGAACTGGCTCCGCCCAGCCTGGAAGGCCCACCAGATGCTGACGTCACTCTGATTGGCTGGGGCTCAACGAAGGGCGTGATTAGTGAAGCTATTGCTTTACTTGCTGAGCAGGGCATCCGCGCCAATCATCTTCAGATCAAATACCTCTACCCTTTTCACGCCAGCGAGGTGAGCGAGATTCTCCGCGGTACTAAGCGCACGGTCTGCGTTGAGTGCAATTACACCGGGCAGTTCGCACGTCATC
>JBOGOU010000351.1:0-8256 GCA_050748205.1 Pyrinomonadaceae bacterium
GGTGATCAGCTTTGAGCGGCTTCGGGTGTGTTGAGGCTAGCCGCCAAGAACTTCTTGGCGGCTTAGGAGAAACTTTTTTCTTGACAGCCCTTTCATAGAACCGCTCCCGGTTCCGTAACGTTCGTACACAAGCATGAAACAGGTTTTGCAAAATCGAAAAACCGGCAAGGTTGCTGTTGCTGAGGTGCCCGTGCCCGCTGTTCAGCGAGGCCGAGTGCTGGTGCGAACGGTGGCCTCCCTGATTAGTGCTGGAACCGAACGCGCGGCGGTTGAGCAGGCGCGCAAGAGCCTCGTTCAGGAGGCACGCGAGCGACCTGATCTGGTTAAGTCGGTAGTGGAAAAGGCGAGAACGGAAGGATTGCTGCACACGCTTGGCGCTGTGCGCGACAAGCTTGCTGCTTCTCAATCGCTGGGCTACAGCGCGTCCGGCATTGTTGTTGGGGTTGGTGAGGACGTTACTGAATTTCGTGCCGGCGATCGAATAGCTTGTGCGGGAGTAGGTTTTGCATCGCATGCCGAAGCGATTTCCGTCCCTAAGAACCTTTGCGTTCGTCTTCCTGAGAGTGTCGATTTCGACGCGGGCGCTTTCGGAACTCTCGGCGCGATCGCTCTGCAAGGAGTGCGTTTGGCGGAGCCGACACTCGGTGAGTCGGTGGTGGTAGTTGGCCTTGGGCTTGTGGGCCAGCTAACCCTGCAGCTCCTGAAAGCGAATGGCTGTCGCGTATTTGGAATAGACCTCGATCCGGCCCGGGTGAAGCTGGCGCTCGAACTCGGCGTCGAAGCTGGTTGCGTTTCAAACGAGGACAGCAAGCACGCTGCGCTGAAGTGGACCCAAGGCCGCGGTGCTGATGCAGTCCTGATTACCGCAGCGACGGAGTCCAACCAACCACTCGAACTTGCGGGTGAGATATCGCGGCAGAAGGGTCGCGTCGTCGTTGTTGGCTCGAGCGGTCTAGAGGTACCGCGCCACACGTTTTATGCGCGAGAGTTGGCGCTCAAGATTTCCATGTCGTACGGGCCGGGTCGCTACGATCCGGAGTACGAAGAGCGCGGTCACGATTATCCCTTCGGCTATGTTCGCTGGACGGAGCAGCGCAATATCGAAGCGTTTCTCAGTCTCGTCGCAGACGGCCGAATCAATGTCGCTCGTCTAATCACGCACCGCTTTCCAATCGAAGCTGCCGAGCGGGCCTATGACCTGATCGCCGGAGACGTCAAAGAGCCTCACCTGGGAGTCTTGCTTCAGTACGACAGCGAAAAACAGCTCAAACGCGACCTTGAGATCAGCGACCGCCAGGGAACAACACTGCAGCCCCAGAAACAAGTGCGTGTTGGTTTGATCGGCGCCGGCGAGTATTTGCGCGGCGTGTTGCTTCCCCACTTCAAGGACGCAGGCGTCGAGTTTTGTTCCGTGGCTACTGCGTCAGGTGTATCGGCCCGCGACGTTGGGAACAAGTTTGGTTTTGCTCGTGCTGTATCTGAGGCCCAGGGAGTAATCGACGACGCGGAGGTGAATCTGGTTGTGATCGGCACGCGGCACAATCTGCATGCCTGCCTTGCGCGTAAGGTGCTCGAGCGCGGACGCCACGTGTTCGTCGAGAAACCGCTCGCCTTAGGCGATGAGGAATTAGACGGTTTGTTGCAAACAGCCGAAAAGTCGGCAGGCGTGCTCATGGTTGGTTTTAATCGCAGATTCTCGCCGCTCGCCGCCAAAGCGAAAGATTTCTTCGCCGGGAGGCGGGCGCCGCTATCGATCGTCTATCGAGTGAATGCCGGGCGTGTGTCGAAAGAGCACTGGAGTCAGGATCTGAGCGAGGGTGGAGGCCGCATCGTGGGCGAGGTTTGTCACTTCATCGACTTGATGCAGTACTGGATTGCGGCGCCGCCGGTGTCCGTCTTTGCCGAAGCAATCGCGGCCGCGAATCATGAGATCGTCAACGAAGACTCGGTCTTCATCACTGTGCGATTTGCTGACGGATCGAACGGCTGCATTGCCTACCTGGCGGAGGGTGACAAGACCCTGGCGAAAGAGCGCGTGGAGATCTTTTGCGAAGGAAAGGTGTTCGTGCTCGATGATTTCCGCGAGGCCCTACTCTTCAGAAATGGTCGACAGGAGAGAATAAAATTGCGCAGCCAGGACAAGGGGCAGGCTGAGGAAGTGAGGACTGTGTGCAAGACGGTGCTCGAGGGTGGCCCCGGGCCGATTGCTCTCACAGAATTAGCAGCCACCACGCGCGCAACATTTCGCATCAAAGATTCGCTGAGGACAGGGCGGAGGGAAGTGCTGAGTACCGAGTACTGAGTACTGAGTACCGAGTACTGAGTACTGAGTTCTGAGTTTCGAGTTCCGAGTCCATTTGCTTTCCGCACTCAGTACTCAGTACTCAGTACTCAGTACTCAGTACTCAGTATTCGGAACCATCGTTTCTTATGTGCGGCATTGCCGGAATAATTACCACCGAGCCGGATAAGTACATCCGCCCCATGCTCGAAACCATTGAGCATCGCGGACGTGATGACGAAGGTGTTTGGACTTCAGATGTCCTGGACGAGCATGGGCGTCGTGTCTGCTTCGGCCACCGCCGGCTGGCGATCATCGACATCTCCAGTGCCGGTCATCAGCCGATGCCTTCCGCTGATGGCCGCTACGTGATCACCTTCAACGGCGAGATCTATAACTACCGCGAGCTGCGCGAGGAGCTAAAAGCCAAGGGCCACCAGTTCCGCACTGATACCGATACCGAAGTCTTGCTGGCGGCATTTGCTGAATGGGGAGCCGCGTGCCTGCCTCGCCTGAATGGCATGTTTGCTTTCGCCGTTTGGGACAATCAGGAGAGAGCGCTCACGCTTGCTCGGGATCACGTCGGAATAAAACCGCTCTATTATTCCTACCTACCTGAGAAGAACGGCCAACCAGGCTCGTTTGTCTTTGCTTCCGAAATAAAAGCGATCCTGGCGACGGAGCTTGTCGACCGCACACTTAATACAGAAGGTTTGCACCAGTTTCTGACCTTCCTCTGGGTCCCCGATCCGAATACCCTTTTTCAGAACGTCAAAACCCTTCCTCCCGCCCATTCACTCACGTTTCGTAGTGACGAGATCCAAACGCACGAGTGGTGGGATGTTTCTTTCGCAGAGCTTGAAGAAGGCCGCAGTGAGGCGTGGTGGCAAGGGCGCGTGCTGGAAACGCTCGATCGAGTGGTGAAGTTGGAAATGGTCTCCGATGTACCACTCGGTTCTTTTCTCTCCGGCGGCATCGACTCGTCCGCCCTCGTGGCGCTAATGAAAAACCATACGAACGGGAGACGCATCGGCACCTATACGGCCGGTATCAAAAGCGAGGACTTGCGTTACGACATCATTCCCGATGACGTGCGCTGGGCGCGGCAGGTAAACCAGCATCTGGATACCGACTATCACGAAATCATCTTGAAGCCGATAGTCGCCGAGTTGCTGCCAAAGCTCGTCTATCACATGGATGAGCCGGCGATTGACATGGCGATTCCCAGCTACCTGATTTCGCAGGCGGCGAGGGAAACGTTGACCGTTATGCTTTCAGGGATGGGTGGCGACGAAGTCTTCGCTGGTTATCCACGCCAACTTGCGATGAAGATTGCCGGGGCCTTCGATCCTGTGCCGCAACTCCTGCGGCGGCCATTGATGAAGACGCTGGAGCGGACGCTGCCGGGTGGTTTGCCGGGAAGACTTACGGCGCCGTTGCGCAATGCCAAAAAATTCGCTCGCAGTGCAGCGCTGGATTTTGAGGATCGCTATCTGGGCTACGGCACCTACTTTACGGACGACGACAAACAGCGGCTCTATGCGGATGAGTTGCGCGAATCAACTCGAGGGCTCGATCCTTACAGAGCGCACCGCCGCTATTTTGCTCGTGTACAGGATGCAGCGCCGCTGAACCGCCTGCTCTACGTGGATCTCAAGACGTTTTTGCCGTGTCTGAATTTGATCACCACCGACAAGACTTCCATGGCCGCCAATCTCGAAGTGCGCGTGCCGTTTCTCAATCGGGAAATGATTGAGCTGACCGCGCGTATGCCGCCAGGGCTGAAGCTACGCGGCTTCAAACGAAAATACATTTTGAAGCGAGCACTTGAGCAGTTGCTGCCGAGGGAAGTTGTCTGGCGGAAGAAGGCCGGATTCGGCGCCCCGATCCGATCATGGCTGCGCGGTCCATTGCGCCCGCTCGTTCAGGATCTCCTCTCGGAGGAAACGGTAAGAAGGCGTGGGCTATTTCGCCCGGCGGCAGTGAAGCGGATTATTAAAGCGAATCTTTCGGGGCGCGAGGACAACAACCTCCAGGTCTTTCAGCTATTGAATCTGGAGCTCTGGCAGCAGACGTTTATTGATTGATTCAGCGCTCTATTCCGCGGCAAGAGAAATTAGGGCACTAGCAAAAAGCCGGTAGTGATGCAGTTTGAATCTAAGAGTAACAAATACGCCGAAGGCGTTGGCTAATTCCAGCCCAGGGTTGGAGTCCGCGACAACTCTGGGTACGAAATGTGAACAACAGATTAACGCTGAAAGCGTTGGGCAGGTGCGTGTATTCAAGGCCTGCACAACGCTTTCAGCGTTGGGGTCAAGGATGGCTCCATTAGACCCAGGGTTGTCGCAAAGCTCCAACCCTGGGCTGGAATTAGCCAACGCTTTCAGCGTTACTCATCTCAGATTTGAAACTGCATCAGTACCAAAGCCCAGAACATTGACAATCACAGCCGGCAAGTCTTACTCTGCTTGCTTGGGCTTTAAGCCCGAAAACCCCGACCCTCACCAGCTCTAAGAACCCCTCGAAATGACCAGCCCGGACGACATTGCAGGCATTATTCAATCAGGGTCGGCTGACGGCGCACCCGGTAAGCCGCGTCGTGGCCACGCACGGGTCTTACTGGTGGAGGACGACAATGCATTGAGGCGCTATCTCCAGGTTGCCCTCGAGCGCGCCGGCTACAAGGTAGTCTCTGCCGCAGATGGACTCGAAGGCATGAAACTCGCCCTCTCCTCAGAAGTGGATATCGTGATAACCGACGCTATGATGCCGAAACTTAGCGGTCACGAGTTCTGTCGTTTCTTGAGAGATAGTCAGCAACTCTCTCACCTACCAATTGTGTTGCTCAGCGGAAGCCAACAAAAAGAAGATGAATTGGCGGACGCGTTTCTTTCCAAGCCTGTTTCAATACAAGAACTAACGAATTGTCTGGCGGAGTTGTTGGAGAAGTAGAGAGCATTTCGCACGGCCCTTCCGAGAGAACTAACGAAAAATGATCCACAAAATCACACTAACCAACCTCTCAGCCTCGATTACCTCACAGGTCAGGAAGGTGGGCTTGCCCCCGCCTCAAGCTTGGAAGTCACTCAACTGCGACGGCACTTCGTGTTGCTTCGGGTGATTTAGTGGATCGATCCTAACTCCGTTCCTTTTTCTAGTATTGGCGGGCCACCTGTTGGGTGATCGACTGCTCACGCGGTCGTCGCGCTGCTACTGCCCAGCAGTTTTTCCAGCGGCGTGTATTCGAGGCCTTGCGAAGTTGCTACTGCTTCGTAAGTGCAGTGACCGGCATAAGTGTTTACTCCCGCCTTTAGTCCGGAATCGCTCTTAATAGCTTCGAGAAATCCCTTGTTAGCGAGTTTCAAAGCATACGGAAGAGTTGCATTCGTGAGCGCGAACGTGGAAGTGCGGGGCACCGCGCCGGGCATGTTGGCAACGCAGTAATGCAGCACGCCTTCGACGTAGTAAGTCGGGTTTGAGTGTGTTGTGGGATGGGTTGTTTCGATGCAGCCACCCTGGTCGACGGCCACATCAACGATCACGGCGCCGTTAGGCACGTCTTTAAGCATGTTGCGAGTAACAAGCCTCGGGGCCGAGGCCCCAGGCACTAAAACTGCTCCCACGATCAGATCTGCCTGCGACACCGCATCGTGAATCATGTAAGCGCTGGACGCCAACGTTGATATCTTTGAAAGAAAGATGTCGTCGAGTTCCCGCAGGCGATCGAGGTTGTTATCAATTATTGTCACATGCGAACCCATACCGACGGCGATCTTCGCGGCATTAGTTCCTACGACGCCGCCTCCGAGAATCACAACGCGCGCGGCCGGGACGCCAGGCACACCGCCCAGAAGAATTCCGCGGCCACCACTCATCTTCTCGAGATAATGAGCGCCGACCTGAATCGCCATGCGGCCGGCAACTTCAGACATCGGCGTAAGCAGCGGTAATCCTCCGCGACGATCAGTGATCGTCTCGTAGGCAATGCCCGTCACTTTGCGTTCGAGTAGTTGGCTGGTCAGTTTCTTGTCTGGAGCTAGATGTAAATAGGTGAAGAGCAGCTGCCCCTCACGCATGCGGGGGTATTCAGGCTCGATCGGCTCTTTCACTTTAACGATCATTTCTCCTTGGGCCCAGACTTCATCCGCGGAGCTTAGAATTTGCCCGCCCGCCTTTTGATAGAGTCCGTCTTCGAAACCCGAACCGTCACCTGCCGACTTTTCAACTACGACCTGGTGGCCAGCATCGGTTAGAGCGCGAACGCCCGCAGGCGTCAGCCCTACTCGATACTCATTGTCTTTAATCTCTTTAGGCAGTCCGACGATCACTGTGAAGTCCCTCCAGACTCTATATACGAGATCTTAAATGTCAGATGATGGATACAGATGGATCAGAGCCTAACTTCGTCAATTTGCGCTCGCTGAAGCTTGCCGCTGTAGTCAACGTAAATCGACTTCCATTCGGAGAAAATATCGAGTACCTGTGTGCCTGCCTCGCGGTGGCCATTGCCAGTGGCCTTAGTCCCGCCAAAGGGAAGATGAACTTCAGCGCCGATGGTCGACGCATTAACGTAGAAGATACCCGTATACATGTCTTCCATCGCTCGGAAGGCGCGATTGACGTCGCGAGTGTAGATCGACGCAGAGAGTCCGTAGCGAACGCCATTGCCAATCTTCACGGCATCTTCGAGCGAGTTCGCAGGAATCACTGTCGTAACCGGGCCAAAGATCTCCTCCTGCGAGATACGCATGTCCGGAGTTGCGTCCGTGAACACGGTGGGCTCGATGAAGTAGCCATGAGCGTAATCGCCTCGAGTAAGTCGTTTGCCGCCGCAGGCCAGGGTCGCGCCGTCCTCGTTCTTACCGATGTCTATGTAGCTCATGATCTTCTCGACAGCGTCGGCGTTGATAACGGGACCCATCTCAGTCTTAGGATCGGCGCCGTTGCCAATGCGCAAAGCCTCGGCACGATCAACCAGCTTCTGCGTAAACTTTTTGTAGACCTTTTTATGGACGACCAGCCGCGAGGAGGCTGTGCAACGTTGTCCGGAAGTTCCGAACGCGCCCCAGATAGCGCCCTCCACTGCTAAATCAATATCGGCGTCTTCCATGATCATGATTACATTCTTGCCGCCCATTTCCAGCGAACAGATCGCGTTGCGCTCGGCACAGGCAGATGCAACCATCCGGCCCGTCTCCGTGGATCCGGTAAACGAAATCAAACGCAAGGCCGGATGGTTGGTCATTGCAGCGCCAACCGTCTCGCCGTACCCAGTCACAAGATTCACGACCCCCGGCGGAATGCCTGCCTCTTCGCAGGCTTTCACCAGGTTGTAAGTCGATAGGGGTGTGTCCTCAGCAGGTTTCAGAACGACGGTGTTGCCACAGATAAGGGCTGGAATGAGTTTCCACGAAGGAATGGCCATCGGGAAATTCCAGGGCGTAATCAGCCCGCAGAGACCAACCGGCTGGCGCACACACATCGCAAACTTGTCCGGCATCTCCGCCGGTGTAGTGAAACCATGAAGACGCCGGCCCTCGCCCGCCGTGTAGTAGGTGCAATCGATCGCTTCCTGCACATCACCGCCCGTCTCTTTCAAGACCTTCCCCATCTCGCGAGTCATGCCGGCGGCAAATGTTTCCTTATTGCAGATCAGGATTTCGCCAAGACGGAAAAGTATCTCCGCTCGTCTCGGGGCAGGCGTGTGACGCCAGCGATCAAAAGCTTCGTGGGCTGCGTTGACGGCGGCGTTTACATCCTCGTTGGTGGACAGCGGGAAGCGGCCAATAACGTCGCGAGTGTCCGCCGGGTTGATGTTTTCGAAAACTTCTCCCGATTCACTCGGTACCCATCGACCCCCGATGAAATTGTTGTAAGTTTTAACGGCAGGGCGCGGCACACCGCGCGCGTACTGTTTTCTGGAAGGTTTTACCAGAGCCTTTTTTGCTTGTGCCATAGAATAGGTGTCGGGTGTC
>JBOGOU010000352.1:0-8564 GCA_050748205.1 Pyrinomonadaceae bacterium
CGGGGGCAAGCCCACCTTCCCAACCTGTGAGACTTTCAGACTTGAACAGTCTCCTGAGACCCTCAAGGCTTTCCCAATCAGAAACAGCTCACTCACGACCCAAATCTTTGCCGGTACTCGATGGAAACCAGAAAGGCCTTCACCATTTCTGCCTGCACAAAGTTCCCGTTGAACTGGTTCAGCTTGGTCAGCCAGAAGTGATAGCCATCGAAATTCGTATCGGGTGCAGCGTCGGGATTACGCCGCAGGTAACCGAAATACTGCATTAACACAAAAGCCTTATTAAGCTCCGCCTGCGCCAACGCCGAGTTCTCGGCAATGCGCCGCAGCACACGCCCGCGCGCCGCCTCGTCCGCAGTCGTCGTCGCTGAGCCAAACTCGCTGATCATCGCTTGCCGCTCTGCGGCTGAAGGTATCACCCCCGCGTGCCCAAAGAGCGCGTCAACAAAGGCCGGCGGCGTCATGGTCGCTGGGTAAGCAGTAGTAAAGCGCGACCGCACCACAAACGCTGCCGCGAAGGCACTCTTATTACCGTCCAGCACCTGCTGCCAGCCCGGTAGCCCGACCACTAACCCCTGACGGATCTGCAAAGTGTCAGGCAAAAACTCATTGAGCCTCAGAGGTACAGGTGCGCCGGGCAGGTCGCCATAGGCAGCTTTGTAGATGCGGTAGACAAGGTAGCCAGTCTCCTGAAACTCGATGGAAAGGAAGAAGGCTGCCGAGACGTTGATGCGCTTGATCTCAACGCACTGAGGATTCGCTCCGCACGAGTTAATCTCGTTGCTCCAGAACGCGAGACCGGCGGCGTCGGGCTCGCGGTTGAGAAAGTCGATGTAATGCCGGTGAACAAAGAAGTCTGTGCGGTCGATTGGATTAGGCTGGGGCAAGCCAAATGATAGACCTGAGAGAGCAAGGCCAAAGGTATTATCGGCTTCGGTGAATATCAGGCCATCAGTCAGGAATCCGTTTAGAAACGGGTCGGGAAAGACGTCAATCCGCGGAATACCGCCATTGCCACCGGAACCATCCTGCGATCCGCTGGCATCTTCGATAACGTAAACGCCTCCGCGGCTCGTGACTGCTAACCCGTGAAGAAAAAGATTGTTGTCAATTGAGAGACCTTCGACAACAACCTCATCTCGATCCGCGCGCCCGTCGCCATTGTCGTCGTACAGAGCGAGCATCACAACGTCGTTGCCGGAAGAATGCGAGAAAACGACTCCGAGGTTGTTTACGGCAATATCCAGGGGCGCATCGTTTGAAAAGCGATAAGAGTAGTAGGGAGTTGTATCGAGGGTGTCAGGTATGCCGTCCGCGTCTGTGTCGCGAATGATCCTTAATTCATCTGAATGAAAGTCGGCGATCAACAGATCATTGTTGGGCATTAGAGCCAGAGCGTTTGCGTTGAAGAGGCGGTTGTCTCCGACGGTGACTAAGGTGCGCGATCGCGAATTGTCAAAACCGCCGGTGAGTGGATCGCGAACCAATAACACAACTCCAGGCGACGGCTCGTTATTTGGATCGTTTGGGTCGGCAGCGTTGAAGTATCCGCTTGATGATACAACGACGAATTCACGTCCCGAACGCGACGTGCCAGTAACCACTGCTGCCGCCGAAGGGAGCTGGAAATCAAGCTGTAGGTTAAATGTGCTCGAGGTGTCCATCCGGTAATCACCGTTTGTATCAAGCTCGACTACGAGGACCCCGATCAACGTGTTGTTGAGCGTGGCTGAAAAGACTTCATATCTCGCTCCCGACCGACCCACCGCCACGTCAAAGGAGCCGCCCGCTGTGTTGAAAGTGGTTCGCTCGTCTGCAACCAGGTCGCCGTTTCGATCCACGAATTGTTCTGCGGTACCGGCAGAAGAAGTCAGGCTCAGTTGCGATGTGAGAAGAATGCGACTTAGCGGTGTGCCGGCGACGATGGGTGCTGCAGGGGACTCTATAGTTTCTGCTGAAGAGGTGATTCTGGCTGGGCGAATCACTGACGAGGCCTCATTCCCCGCCTGACGTGGTCGAGTTTCAGCTAATGCTGCGCTCCGAGCGGGAGTGTAACCGCCTTTACGTGCTAGACCAGGGATTCTCTCCTGCCGCGCGGCAAGAGCGCGTCGCATGTCCGGCTTAAATGGCCGCTCCAGCGTTTGCGCATCGGTTACTACAGCTAAAAGAAAAGCGCTGAACATCAAACCCAAAAGCAGCGCCAGAAAGTAAATTGACAATCGTACAATTTGCATCACTCTCACCCTATTCCCGCAACCGCTTTTCGTCGCACACCATGAGTTCTCCTAAAACCGGGAGAGATTGACCCGACTACCCACTCAGTCGGGTCAGAGCAAATATGTAATCGCGCCGAACTAGCACTGATGTTCGCGCACTCTCGCCCTAACGCCGAGGTCTGTCGCGTCCCGATCTTGACGGTTCAGAATGCGCCGGAGGATCGGGACGTTGCGCCGGAGGATCGGGACGTTGCGCCGGTGGATCCGATCGCGGCGGTGGATCAGAATGCGGCGGTGGATCTGAACGCGGCGGTGGATCAGAATGCGGCGGTGGATCTGAACGCGGTGGTGGATCAGAATGCGGCGGTGGATCCGAACGCGGCGGTGGATCCGAACGCGGTGGTGGATCTGAACGCGGTGGAGGCTCTGAACGTTGTGGAGGAGGCTCATGGCGTTGCGGCGGCTCATATCTCTGAGGAGGATCATTCCGCGGCGCAGGCTCGGCACGTGGCGGCGGCTCTGAGCGTTGTGGTGGTGGCTCATGACGTTGAGGCGGCGGCTCGTAACGACGCTCGGGTTGCTCGGGACGTGGCGCTGGATTGTCGATTCGCTCGCGCGGCTGAGGTCGTTCGATACGATCGCGTTGCACGGGGTCGTCGTTTCGCTCCGGACGGGCAGGGCGCTCACTTCGTGGCGGCCGGTCCGTTTGTTCTGGTTCCGCGGGCCGTTCCGCTGGCGGTTGAGTTTCTGTCGCGGGCGGTCTCCTGGGCATGTCTGAGGGTCTGCGCTCTGGCGAGTCGTTGTTCTCCGGAATCGCAGGTCGTTCTTGCGGGTTTCGCGTGGGCCGGGCGGCTCGCTCAATAGGATTGTCGTTTCGGTCACGCGCAGGATTAACCCCTTCGCCTGGTTCTGCCGGATTTCGAGGCAGACGCGCTGGTCGCGCAACTGCACCCGTGGGACGAGTTTCAGTTGCACCTCCAGCCGCACCAGTAGCGCCGCTCCCGGTGGACACTGCCGGCGTTGGATCGCGTCCGTTCAAGACTCGCGAGCGCCGCAGCTCGTTGTCGAGAGGTACGCCCGGCGTGCGCGCAGCGGCGCCTGTCTGCCGCTCGGGCGAATCCACGCTGGGAGTCACGCGGGCCGGTCGAGCTGTGGTTACGCGCTCGCTTCGTTCTCCTGTTGCGTTGTCCCCGGCGGCTCGAGCTGGCCTAACGGGAAGGTCACCGCGCAACGGCTCGGTGCCCATGACGCGGCGCGCCAGTGCTTCGTTTGCCGGACGCAGTCTTGCAGCATCAGCGACGCCAAAGTCCCTGGCAGTCGCGCTCGTTACCGCGCGCAAGTAGGCTGGGTTGACGCGTCGCAGATTGGCGAGATCGTTGCGGCCCATGGGAGTCAACCGATCTCGCCCGCCGCCGCCACCACCGTAGTGCCGCGAGCGCGGATCGCGATGGTAGTAGGAGAGCGGATACCAGCAGATGTTATTTCCAAATGAGATATGAAAGGCCACGAGTGCCGGACGCCACCAGCTGCGTCGCCGGTAGTGTTGGCTGCGCGGACACCAGGCCCAGTAGTTGTTGTGATAGACCCAACGTCCGTAGTGATACGGAGCCCAACCCCATGGCTCATAACCAACCCACGTCCAGCCGTAAGGCGGACACCACGTCCAGTGACCGTAACGATAGGGCGCCCAATTGTCGTAGTTGTTAATAATCGTCACTTGCGGCCGCCAGATCCAGCCATAGTCATTGACATAGATCCAATTGCCGTAGGCGTCTAAATCCTCAGCGCCCCAAACGTAATTGTCGTAGTACTGAGTGTCATAGCGCAGGCGCTGGGCCAGGTAGCGTTCGCGGTCGTCAACCCAGCTGTCCCAGGAGTCGCGCGGGGAAGCCGCGAGAAACTCCCAGTCGCCGGCATCCGCTCCGTCTAAAATAAGTTCCGCGGTGCGCCCGTCGCGCAGCGCGAAGCCCGATGTTTCGGAATAGATCCGCGCGCGTCCGCCATCACTCGCGGTTAGACGCACGCGGCCATCGCGCGAGACATCGATGCGATAGAGACCTTTTTTCTCGGCGGCCAGGGTCGTTTTTGGCGCATCCACTTCGAAGTATTCACGGTCGCTGTCAAACTTCGCGAGGCGCACTGAAGCAGTTCCTTCGACAACGCTAAGGGCAACGCCTTCATCGCGCAGAGTGACGATTCGCAAGATCGAATTTGCTTCGAGACGGACGAAGTTTCGCGCATCGATCTGAATCTCAAGACGAGACTCGCGATCGGTTGAAACTGTGTCTCCCTCAACGAGCGGGAAATTAACGCGCGCGCGTTCCCAATCGGTATTCCCATTTCTCTTGATGCTTGCTTCGCCTTTTATCAAGCTAATGCGCACGACTCGCGCTTTAACGTCGTAGTCTTCGCCGTCATCATCCGCGGCGTGCGCGGCAATGCTTGGTCCGAAAAGTATCAGTGTGATAGAGAGAATCGTCGTGTACAGGGATCGGGTAGAACGCATAGGACGCTCCTTCTGTTTGAATGTTTACCCTGAACCGTCGGCGCGTATGGAGAGTTTCCTGCAAGACCGCGCTGGCGAAGAGACCACGCCCTGCGAGACAGGCACTGCCGGCTCTCAAATTCCTTTTTTGTGGGCGTTTAGTCCGCTGATTGAGCGAAGAGCAAGGCGTGTGCCCGATGAATAAGGATTCACGGATAGCGAGGTAATTTGAGTTTTCTCAAAGCAGCCTGAGCATTCTCATTGTCGCCGTTAGTGAAGAAACTCTAAGAAACAATAGGCAGAAGGCGGCCATGAAGTCAGTACCGCCACGCGGTAGAGACTATGTGAAAAACGCGAATTGCGGTGACCAATGAGGTCAGTACCGTAACGCGGTAGCGTCGGGTCGATGATCCACAGGTGGCCGTATCGCTAAACCTAGTTCGGGATTCCCCAGAATACGCGCTAACCGAGAACGGACCCGACGCTACCGCGTTACGGTACTGACCATAGTCTCTACCGCGTGGTGGTACTGACTTCATGGCCCGAAGTCAGGTGTGAATGAGAAGGAGCGCCGCAGCGAATATGATTATCTTTTGGTTATTTTTGAAACGAGGTCCGATAGTAGAAGAGTGAAAATATGCCAGATGGTGTGAGGTCAATACTATTTCGTGTGGGGAACAACCAAAAGCCTATCGCCGGTTATCCTTGCCGATACTTTTCAGGGAACTGATCGTTTCAGCTCGGCTTCTGCCGCTATGTAACCGAAGCTTGTCCACTGGTCACCTTCCAGCATCTGCCGAAAAATCTTGATTGCGTCGTCGCGGCGGTCGTTGTAGAGGTACCAGTTGCCAACCCCGTAAAGAATGCTGTAAGAACCCGCTGATCGTTCTTGCTTCAGGGTAGCTTCCAGCAGGTCCTGGGCCGGAATCACTCCTTTGTACATCAGAAGCAGCCGGTGGTAACCCGCGTTTTCAATAACGTCCAAACGATTGTGAATAGGCTCCAGAACTTTGGCAGCCTCCTGCGCGCGGTTCAGCCGGCGCAGTGTCATGTAGAGCCAGTGGCTGGTCGCCACTAATGCATCCGGGTTGTTAGAGACCGTAAGGCACTCGCGGTAACTATCCAGCGCTTCCTTGTTCTTCTGAGTCAGGTAGTAAGCAAGTCCCAGGTGATACCAGATGTTGAATTGCAGCGTACCCGTCGGGATATTGCGGGCGTTCGGCTGCCCGTCGGGCTCGATTTCATCCGCCTTTCCTTTGATTAACTTTGCTCCTCTTTTCAGATCGGCAATGGCCAGATCGAATCGGCGGAGCGTGATGTAGCGGTGACCCCGATGCCGGTAAAATCGGGCGTCAGCAGGAAACTTCTTTATCCCGTCGCTATAAACGTCAACCGCTTCTCGAAAACGACCGAGGTAGGCAAGACGTCGACCCAGCCAGATCATCGCCTCCGGATCTTTCGGGTTGGCGTCGTACCGCTTACGCGCCTCATCAAGCCGAACTTCCATTTCTCGTCGAGCGTCGTCTGAAACAGGTGGCGCGGGACGATCGGCGAAATCGGTTGGACGCTTTTCGTCCTGGGTGCTCCCGGTTTCCGTCGTAAGCACCAAAGCGGAGGTGGCTAGAATAACCAGCAGCGTGGAAATTCTCAGTGAGTAGTTCATAGTTGTGGACGGGCTGAGTCTATGTCGATCCCGAACCCGCTGGCAAGCAAGGCGCACCGCTGACGATTCATCGCCATTCAACCCAGCAGAAAATCACTCAACTCTGACAACCTCACAGGTCAGGAAGGTGGGCTTGCCCCCGCTCAAGTTTGACTAGCCTTCACTTCAAGAAATCATTCAAGCCTGAGAGTATCCTGTGATCCTGAATGCTGTTCAAAAGTTGAGCGGGGGGCAAGCCCACCTTCCTGACCTGTGAGGTGCTCCGACCTGTGAGGTGTTCTGACCTGAGTGATCCGTTACTCAAATATGATGAGGATGCAACCGCAGCGCTTGTATGATTGTTCCATAATTGGTCAATAGTCCGGCAACTGCTCATGAGGCCTTTACCAAACATCTCTGAAATCACTTTTGATGTAATCATCATCGGCGCGGGAATCAATGGCGCCGGCATTGCCCGAGATGCGGCCATGCGTGATTTGAGTGTGCTACTCATCGACAAAGGCGACATTGGTGGTGGAACTACGAGCTGGTCGACGCGTCTGATTCACGGTGGTTTGCGTTACCTTGAGCATGGCGAGCTGGGACTCGTACGCGAGTCTTTGCGTGAACGTGAGGCCCTTTTCCATATCGCGCCTCACCTGGTGAAGCCTTTGCCCATTCTGATTCCCATTTACTCGGGCAGAAAACGGGGTCCACTAACTATCCGAGCGGGAATGATCACTTACGACCTGCTCTCTTTCAACAAGTCGCTTCCGCGACACCGAATGCTCTCGCGTTCGGAGGTTTTGCAACAGACGCCCGCTCTCAATCCCGAGGGTCTTTTAGGTGCAGCAATCTATTACGACGCGCAAGTGGAGTTTGCCGAGCGTCTGGTAGTCGAGAATGTTCTTTCGGCGCGAGAGCATGGAGCAACCATCGTCACTTATGCAAAGGTCCAAAAGCTCATCAGCGAAGACAGAGCGGTTCGTAAAGTCGAGGCGGTTGACGTGCTCTCCGGAGAAACCTTCGCTGCAAAAGGGCGAATTGTAGTGAACGCTTCGGGTCCGTGGGTGGATCAGGTTCTTGCAAGCACGGGAAAGCAGCCGGCGCGATTGATAGGCGGGACGAAGGGAAGTCACCTGGTCGTCGGTCCTTTCCCCGGGGCTTCATCGACGGCGCTGTATGTCGAAGCAGAAGCAGACGGCCGGCCGCTCTTCATTATTCCCTGGGACAGAAAGTATCTGATCGGCACCACTGATACTCGCTTTGCAGGCGATCTGGACAAGGTAGAAATCGAAGACAACGAGATTGACTATCTGTTGCAGGAAACGAACAGGGTCGTTCCCGCTGCGGCACTTAATCGCGACTCCATCCTCTACACCTACTCCGGCGTGCGGCCGTTGCCTTACACGGAGAGCAAAGATGAGCAAAGCATCACGCGCAGACACTTTGTTCGAGAATCTCGAGAAGTGAAGGGACTCTTCTCGATCATCGGGGGAAAGCTGACCACGTATCGAAGCCTCGCTGAGCAGACAGTTGATCTGATTCTTAGGAAACTTGGTAGGAACGCCGCCGGATCTACGACGGCGTCGGCGTCATTGCCGGGAGCGGGTGCGACGAATCTCAACACCCTCAGCGACCGGATCAAACGATCTTATGGAGTGTCCTCTATGATCAGCGAACGTTTGCCCCGCGTTTATGGAACGCGTGCTTCCGATGTTGTGATGTTAGCGCGTGAAGATAAGTCCCTGTTCGAGGTCTTTGACGCCGAAACAGGAGCCATAGCAGCGGAAGTAGTTTACGCCTTCACGCAGGAGATGGCCCAAACGATTGCTGATTGTCTGCTGCGTCGGACAATGGTGGGCCTCAATACGTCGATGGGTATCGGAGCGGATGAGGCGGCGGCGAAGGTTGCACAAAAATATCTGGGCTGGTCTGAGGACAAAGCACAGAACGAAGTGGAAAACTATCGCAGTTACGTCGAAAGATTTCAGACGGTTCGGCTGAAGCTGTGAGAATCCCGCACAGAGAAACCATTCAGGTCAGAAAACCTCACAGGTCAGAAAACCTCACAGGTCAGAAAACCTCACAGGTCAGGAAGGTGGGCTTGCCCCCGCTCAAGTTGGAACAGCCTTCACATCAGAAGAAATCATTCAAGGCGGAGACTCTCCTGTAACCTTGAAGGCTGTTGCAACTTGAGCGGGGGCAAGCCCACCTTCCT
>JBOGOU010000353.1:0-2170 GCA_050748205.1 Pyrinomonadaceae bacterium
GTCTTGGTGGTAGCTATATCGAGTGATGTGAAGGCGAAAGGCATCGCTAAGTCCGTGCTCGCACGCCCTGACATGAACCTCGTCACGGGTCGCAAGGATCCCAAGAGTCTTTGTGTAGCGGTAGATGAAGTGGAGAGCCTCCTCAAATCCATCCCCTCCCCGGCTCGGTGTGCGTTGGTGCTGGTCGGTCGTTCTACTGAGACAAATGAACTGGCGGAACAGTGCCTCGCAGCGCGCGAGGACCTCGTAGTAATGCATGTAGATGTCGTTGACGACATCGTGCGAATTGGATTGCGCAATCCAAGTCTCGACTCACTGATGAACGCGGGCGCCGGTTCCCCTGTTCTCCGGTACGTTTTAGCGCTTCCAGTAGTGTCTGATTCTTTCGGCAAGATAAGGGAAGGGCACGTATTCCGCGCTTCGTCCGGCGCTACGCATCTCTTCTACCATGCGCATGGCGCCATCCGCATTTCTCGTGTGGACAAGTATTGTCGCCGCTCGTTGCACATCAGGGTTCGCCGCTAGCCACGACGCTATGGCATAGCCGGTGCGCTCATCATCACGGTCTTCGGAGTTGTAGTGCTCGGGATGCAGATCGTGATCCAGGAATATTGCATCATAAGAATTGGTACTTAAGAGCTGTTGCGCCTGGATAACATTATGGGCCATGTCAATGAAGTCGCCTTTGAACCTCAAGGCAAACCACTGATGCCTGCGTTTATCATCGTCGAGAAGAAAGACTCGAATTGGGTGGCGTTCAGCATTAAGTTGTTTGAAGCCGAGTTTACTCAGCAATGAATGTAACAAACTCATCTTCGTTTGGATCAAACCTCCGGACACGAGGGCCTTAAAGCCTCTTCGTTCCGCCTTGCAAAATGAGGCAACATGGTTGGTGAAAATATACCATACACGAGATCAGGAAGACATTTAACGTCTTCCGCAACGTAGCTCCGTTGCGTTCGCTCTAGTGGATGCTATAATCCCCGCACGATCGCGATGAAAAGGTGTTTGTTAGTTGTGTACGCTCGCAATCCTTAATGCCTTCTGATAACTCCAGTAAAAAAGTCATCCGTATGGTGAACGGAACCGACGACGCCCCACCGGCAGTTTGTGGAGTTTGCTTTGGTACTGGAGTGGAAATCATTCCCGGCAAGGGGGCCCGAACCTGTAACGAATGTACACCGAAGAGCGGCAACCGGTTACTGGAGACTGCGCGTATCCCTGCTCGCTTCCGCGATTGTTCATTTCATAATTATTATCCGAAGAATGACTCCCAGTATTGGGCTCACCATTTTGGTAGAAAACTGGTTGAGGACTATCCGGGAATTGAGTCAGGACTTCTCTTGATGGGGCCTGTAGGTGTGGGAAAGACTCACCTGGCGACTGCCATTCTGTTGGGACTGGTGGCCAGGGGCGTGAAGTGTCTCTTTTACGAATCGGGCAATTTGCTGAAAGGGATACAGGACTCGTACAACCCGATATCGAAGACTTCGGAACTGCGCGTCCTTGCGCCTGTGTACCAGGCGGAGGTCCTTGTTCTCGACGAACTAGGCGCCACAGTGCCGACCGACTGGGTTCGCGACACGCTCTACCAAATCATCAACACGCGTTACAACGACAAGAAGCTCAGTATCTTCACGACGAATTACATGGATGAGGTTGTCATCGAGCGGGATGAAGATCGCGAAATGCCTACGCGCGGCCGGTCGGGCAAGAAAGTGTCTGGAGACCGAGTACGTGAAATGACATCTTTGGAGGAGCGCATCGGTGTTCCTTTGCGGAGCCGTCTTTATGAGATGTGCAAAAAGGTTGTCAT
This sequence comes from Pyrinomonadaceae bacterium, assembly GCA_050748205.1. Lineage (GTDB taxonomy): Bacteria > Acidobacteriota > Blastocatellia > Pyrinomonadales > Pyrinomonadaceae > PSRF01. The sequence goes on from JBOGOU010000353.1 coordinate 1,817, forward strand.
TAAGGGTGAAGATTATCGCAAGGGCCTCAATAAACGCGCCGCTGATCCCACGCACACATGACCCCTACCGTTTAACGGACTGCACGCAACAAGGAACCGGGAGCGACCGGGTCATTTTCCATTTGTCATTGGTGGATTCAAGTTTGAACTGCAACGATTATTTTTGGCCGACACGGCGCCGAATCGTTTGCTTCTCAGTGTTCTCCGTGTCTCCGTGGTAAAAAAAAACCGTTATTCACCACGGAGGCACGGAGTGCACTGAGAACAGCGCTTCTCGATTTTCTGACCCGCGTTTACGTTCATCCGCGGCTCTTTAGGGTCTTCCACCGTCGCTGACGCGACGGGGCTGTTACG
>JBOGOU010000354.1:0-4697 GCA_050748205.1 Pyrinomonadaceae bacterium
GATCTAATGCAGATCCGTTTTTCTCCGTGTTCATCTGTGGCCTCTCCTGTGGCTTTCGTGGAAACACAAAATGACGCGGCTTTGCCTGCTGAATTTCAAAAAGAGGGCTGGAACTTTGATTCGCGGCCAGGGGGGCCGCTCAGATGAAAACAACCGATTGCGAGCTGGGAATTTCAAACCGTCTCCGACAACGCATGTTCTTGCACGCCAGCATGTCATCAATCCGCACCATATAATCGCGCGACTTCTGGAAACGAATCCGGTCCTGCTCATTTGCACCTCGGGGAGGCCCGGGCTTCTTAGTGCGCTTTAGCCAGCGAACTTCATACTCCCCGCGCTCTCGACAGTGCGGACAACTGTAAGTCGCCTTTTTCAGCTCCTGCTTCTCGTTAAAGAAGTCTTGTTCGTTCATATCACTGCCTTCTGTTCACGTCACCTTGCTCACAGAGATCTCGCAGATAACGAAAACTGTAAATTCCTGTCTCGTGTCCATCGCTCCAGCGGAAATTAAGCGCGTAGCGGCCCACGATACTGAGATCCTTGATCGTTAACTCCTCCGAAATGGCCTCGGGCTTCAGCACGCGCTGGCCTGTCCACTCGTTGACGCACTGCGCACACGGGCAAGCGCGTCTCAGCCCCGCAGCTGAGTACCGGGAGACGTGATCGTCACGCCAGGTGATACGCAGGCCGGTGTCCCCTTCCTGCTTGATTTCGCGGGGTTCAATAGCCGTCCCGCGTCTCTCAGTTGCATCCATGATTCATCCTGCCGCTGCCTACTGCCTCCTGCTCCTGCCTACTTCCCCTGGCTGCTGCCGTCCGCATTCTTAACTGCCTGTTGGACCGCGTCAGCCTTCACTTTCCAGTGCGAAGCGTCCCAGACCACTTTGCCCTCCTGCAACACAAGCACTTGCGGTGACTCGTGAACCACGCCCGTTCTCTGCTCAATCTCCTTCGAGAGGCCAGGCGCGCGTTGCACCTCGACGAGTGCCACTTCTCCATCGAAGCGAGACATCTCGTCGTAGGCAGCCGCACTAATCGGACACGTCGTACTATGCTTAAAAACTACGACTGGATCGTTCTGCGACCGGCTAGCCAGTTCCTCAAAGGACTCAACATCTGCAATTCTCACAAAGCGTTCTCCCTTTACCCGCTGTTCTCTAAGATTCGATTGATATTAGCCTACTGGATCGAACTACAACAAACGCGGGAGATTCATTGCCATTAATTTCTAACCCGGTTCCACGGTTTTTGACAGGTTTTGTCCTTTGGAAAGCGACCGAATTGCTATGATTCCGTGTTGCGTTGACAGCCTGAAAAGTCGAGCCTACTCTGTATCCGTCTTACGACACTCTTTTTAATTTGTCTTTTGAGGATCTCCGGAAGTACGGTCTCCGGTCGCAGCAAGAAGCGATCAACACTTCAAAAGTCTTCAATCCTGACGATGTTCTTCAGGAACAGCGTCGTTAGCGATTAGGCTAGCCGCTGATCGGTCTGGGCGGTGCTCCCATTCCTTTCCAGCAAAGCTGCACAAAGAAATCTGGACACGAGATAGAGCAAGGTAAGATAACGCGCGCCAAGTACGCCTGAGGTATTCCAGTAGATATTTTAAGAGGCTAGATCAACGTTGCCCATTACCTTCGCTGAAGAAATCAAGGGACAGCAACTTAACGAGAGAAGCTACGATGCTCCGGTTGTGGCCGTGGGTCGTAATCCGGCGACCTGCAAGATCGTTTTTGATCAAAAACAGTGGCCAACGGTTTCTCGGCAGCACGCTCAGTTCCAGCTACTCAACGACTCATGGTTTTTGGCAGACAGCGGTTCCACCTACGGTACATTCCTCAACGGACAACTGATCATGGAGCCTACCAAGGTGGAGGTAGGTTCACGCGTCCAGTTTGGTCCTGATGGCCCCATCCTCGTGGTAACCAGAATCGAGAACAAGCTGGACAAACCGCTGGGGGCGGATGCAACTCTCATCGAAGAATCCACGCAAGTATCTTCCCCTGCGCCAATACCGGATCTGCAAGCAAGCGTTCAGGCGAGACCCACTCAACCACCTAAGGATATACCAGCCTTCGTCGAATTGTCGGGCTTAGGAACGGCTCGGCTCCAACGGATTGAACTCAATAAAGAGGTGGTCCGCTTTGGCCGCGATCAGGCGCTCGAAGGTGTTATCGATGCAGCCGCGGCGGTCGTCTCGCGCAGGCATGCAGAGATTCGCAAGCATAACGGAAGGTATGTCGTTGTTGACTTGGGAAGTTTCAACGGGACGCTCCTCAACGATCGGCGAATAGCCGAGCCCGAGTTGCTTCATCACAATGACAGAATCGAACTGGGTTCCGGAGGCCCAACCATCCGCTATCTGGATCCGGCAAATCCGCCGCCAGTCCTAGCAAGCCAGCCTGCTCAGAATGCCGGGTTACCCTCGGGTGAACTGGGACTAAGAGCGGCCGCGTCTTCGGGCAAGCTGGCCACGATGGTGCTTCGTTCAGAGAGTCCGCTGCAGATCACCGGAGGCGCAGGTGCGGGAATGTTCACCGAGCGGCCTTTCGGCAACATGACTCGGATAACCATTGGTCGCGGCGAAGAATGCAATATTCGACTCGATGGTCTGTTGATTTCCAAGCGCCATGCTGCTGTTGTAAACACAAATCTGGACTTAACGATTGAGGATCTTAATTCGACGAATGGCACCTACGTTAATGGCGCCCGAATTACCGGTCATCAGTCGATCCGGGCCGAAGACGTCGTACAGATTGGCGCTTTTGTACTAAGGGTTCACCCACAACGCGGCATTACGGTCTTTGACACAAGGGCGAAGACCCGCATCGATGTCTTCCAGGTGACGAAGGAAGTACGCAACCGTTCAGGCCCGGGAAAGGTCAGGTTGCTGGACGAAGTCTATTTGAGTATTCAGCCGAACGAGTTCGTCGGGCTGCTTGGCCCTTCGGGTGCAGGTAAGTCGACCCTGATGGACTCCCTCAATGGAATGCGGCCGGCCTCCAGTGGGCAGGTATTGATCAACAACCTCGATCTCTATCAACACCTCGAGTCTCTTAAACTCTCGATCGGCTACGTTCCGCAGGACGACATCATTCACCGCGAACTGACAGTTTACCGCACACTCTATTATGTGGCGCGCCTCAGACTCTCGCGCGACATTTCGACGAAGGAAATCAATCAGATTGTCGGCGAAGTGATGGATGTTACGGGACTCTCCGAGCGCCGAGACGTTCCCATCTCGCAGCTTTCCGGCGGACAGCGCAAGCGCGTTTCGATTGCGGTAGAGCTTATTACCAAGCCCTCAGTGATTTTCCTGGACGAGCCGACTTCAGGACTTGACCCGGCCACGGAAGAGAAAGTTATGAAGCTCTTCCGACAGATTGCCGAGTCTGGAAGAACAGTCATCTTGACCACGCATGCGATGGAGAACGTCAAGCTCTTCGACAAAATCGTGCTACTCATGCGCGGCAAACTGGTCTTTTATGGAAGGCCGGAGGAGGCCCTGGAGCACGTGGGCGCCGAGAGCTTCAAAGACCTGTACGACAAACTTGAGGCGCCGATTAATGAGCGCCTGGCAAAGGGTGACCGGCCTGCGTCACGAGAACAGGTGGCTGAGGAAGTGGCGGAGGAATGGAAGCGCCGCTTCAGGCACACTCCGCAATACAACCTTAACGTAGCGATTCCTCTAACAGAGGTTTCGAGCCGGCCGCAACAAGCCGCTCCCGCGAGGAGACGAACGACGCTCGGCGATCTGTTGCGACAGTGGGCCACGCTCGCGCGCCGCTATATGGGAGTATTGGCGCGTGATAAATTTAATCTCTTTATCCTCTTTGCTCAGGCGCCGATTATCGCTCTGCTCACCTATTTAGTCGTCGACGCCAAGGGACAGCGAGATTTTCCTTACTTCATTCTCGCGCTGGTTGCTCTTTGGTTTGGGACCTCGGTGGCTGCCAGAGAAGTCATCAGGGAACGAGCGGTTTATGACCGAGAGCGCATGGTAAATCTGCGGTTGCTCCCGTACGTTGGCTCGAAACTTTTTGTGCTGCTTCTGATCGTGAGCTTCCAGTGCATCCTTCTCTTCGGTACCCTGAAGCTGCTGGATCTCACCACGTTGATGGATTTGCCTGGCAGGTTTGGAGGGTTCCCGCAGTTATTGGTGATGATCCTGACGGGCATGGTCGGTATTGCTCTGGGCCTTTTCATCTCGGCGGTAGTAAGAACGTCAGAGATGGCCACGAGTCTCGTGCCGCTCATTCTGATTCCGCAAATCCTCTTCTCAGGCCTTGTAGGCGTGCCGGTTGGAATCGCTAGAGTTGCCGGGGTCGTGATGCCTGCGACCTGGTCGTTTGACGAAATGAAACGCTTGTCGGGTCTCGAGGTCCTGCGTGGGAAAGACGAGGGCGCGGAGCCGGCTAACAAGAACGAAGGGCGCGGGCTTTATAAACAGATTGAGCACGAGAACGATAAAAACATCCAGGATGCTCGGCAAAGAATCGAGGCTTACCGGTCCGATGCTCAGAAGAAGTCAAAAGACTTCGAAAAGAACATGGACCAATATCAGAAGGACCTGATGAAGGGAGATTCGCCCAAGAAGCCAACGGCACCGGAGCCTGCCCCTGCGCCCGCAGTGGCCGCTGCCAAGAAAGTCCCTGACGACCTCAGTACTTTTGTGGATTTCCTACATCCATGGGGAG
>JBOGOU010000355.1:0-2131 GCA_050748205.1 Pyrinomonadaceae bacterium
TCGACAAGCCCATGCCCGTAAAAGTTGTCATGTTCGCGGAAGATCGCCCCGAACAGGTAAGGCGGGTGCTGAAACCACCAAGGGTTTTCCTGCACTCGAACGATCTCCTTGCCGAGCAAGGTCACCCACACCCACGGGTAGTCCCCCGCATCGTCTGCGGTTTCCGTGTCGGTTTCGGGCAGCTCAAACTTCACCCACAACTCCGTGATGTCCATTTCCTCGCTGGAGCTATCCTCATCCAGCGCGATACCTTCTTTTTGTTGCTGAGTGCCAGAGTTGCGCTGGGCCGCGAGAGACTTTTCCTTCGCTTCGATTGCCTTGTCCGCCGCCGCTGGATCGTAAAACCCGCGCTCGACCTTTTTTCGCACTTCTTCGATCGTTGTTATATTATCCTCAAAGACCCCGGTAAGGCTCTCATAATCCACGGCGCTTTCCGGCCAGACGTAGATCTGCGTCATGTCGAGCACTTCGAGGGTTGGCCCGTAGTGATCGTACATTTGCCGAGTCTTGATCTCTGCACCGAGATCACCTCGCGTGCGATACTTTACACTGCGTACTGACTTCTTCCAACCAAACTTAAAACAACTCGTCCCGATCTGGTAGAGCTGCCTGAGAAACATCGAGGTCTTTGCCCGGATACCAGCCTGCTTCTCCAGCAGGTACTTGATAAAGTCCACGCCGGTTTCCTGCCAACGCGGCACATCGGTCTCGACCATGAGATACGGATCTGCGAGAATGCTATCTTTGGCCACTCGCGTAAGCGTGTCCACGGCATCACGGAGTGCTCCGAGAAACAATTTGCTTCGCCCGTCGTAGAACGTGATCGACCTGCGCAAGTTATAAACATCTCGATAGCGCTCCCAGTCATCGCCCATCTTCGCATCACGATTCTTCCGCGTGCGTTCGAGCTTGGGCAAAACGCTTTTCTTCAGCTGGGCGACCACGTCTGGGTCACTCGCGAAGTTCTCCATCTGCTCAGGCTCTATGCCGGCAATGGGTTCAGTGATTTCGGGTTGATCGAGTGGAAACAAATTAGCTCACTCTGCCTGGCATTCCGGCTTAGTACCGCCGAGCATCAAGCAGGTAGTTTTTAATTCTCGTTCTAGCACGAGATACCACGTTCGAATAGCTTGCCAGTCTGCGACTGAGACCAAGACATATTCTTTCCCGTCAAGCGCAGTCACTCTGGTCTCATCGTGGAGGGTCGGTCTTGCCGGGATCCCTACGCGGTATGCCGGGACCGGGGTCCGCAGGGCTGCGCACGAAATCCCCGAAAGGATCGTCGCTAGGAGCAGTGGGGTGGCTAGCCTTCCAGTCAAGCGCCGTGTTGATCTTCTCCAAACCTTCAAGTGCGATTCTCCGTTGCTCGCTTTGTGCTATCGAGCTTCGTTCGAGCCACCATCTCAGGTAGGACCATGCAAGGGCGGCACAAAACTCAGCAACCGCGGTAGGCATTAAAGCTACTTGCTAGACGCAGCGTCTTTTGCTCCAACGCCAAGCGCGGCCAACGCAGCGCTGAGTAACACGATACCCCAGGCTTTGCCAGTTGTCGGTAGATTTGGCCCAAGCTGGACCAAGTAGTTCAGGATTCCAGCCGCAATACCGATCAAGCTCGTTCGCCAATTAGCAAAAAAATTCATAAGTTTCTCCGTTTAGTGTTTTAGTGATCCAGAAATATCCTTCGTTGCGATCATTCTGTGCGGCCTTCTCCGAAATAATTCCCACAACAAAATATTTCCCAAAAATGCTGAGGCGATCTTGGAGGTGTGCTGGACATCACCAATCTTCCGCCCTTCTCCAGCGTTGGCCGCAGCGCTGAGTACATCGCTCGGCACTCCACATCCCCGCACTCACCAACTTCGTCCCAATACGCCAGAGTAACGGTTCGGCCTCGACCAGGATTGCCATTTTGTGCATAGGCGTCTATAGTCGAGACCGGACCATCTATGTGATCTACCACCATCCGAAGAACTATGCCCTTCTTGCCACGGTAGAATCGCGGTTGCGGCAAAGCAACAAGCCAATGAGCCGGAAGATTTTCGTAAATCAGTTTAATGCGCTCAAGCAGCACCCCGGAATCCTCCTGCGAGAGCGAAATAAGCGCAACGACGCTGCCAGGATGAAACAAAAC
>JBOGOU010000356.1:0-17408 GCA_050748205.1 Pyrinomonadaceae bacterium
CGGGTGTCAGGTGCCGGGTGTCAGGTGCCGGGTGCCAAGTGCCAGAGATCTCGGGTGTCGCGTATTGGGTGTCGGGAATATGCTCTTGGCGAGACGCCGGGCAGCCGCGAAATATACAAGCACCCGGCACCTGACACCCGGCACCTCAAAATTTAGTTTGACCATCCATGCTGCCCAATTAATGGGACAAAGGCGCAACTGCCGTGATCCTCTTCTCTCCAACCACCCTCTGTCTTGATCACTCGCACCAATTGCTGTGAATCGCGAGTGCCACCTACCGGTACAACTAAACGACCTCCGATCTTTAATTGCGCGACCAAAGGTTGCGGTATGTTTGGACCGCCAGCCGCAACAAGGATTGCATCGTATGGAGCGTTAGCTGCCCAACCGAGTGTGCCGTCGAAACACTTCACCGTAGCATTGTGAATGCCGAGCTGGCGGATTCGCCCTTGCGCCTCGCGCGCAAGGTCTCCGATGCGTTCAATTGCATACACCTGTCCTGCAATTCTTGCCAGGACGGCGGTCTGGTAACCCGAGCCGGCCCCAATCTCCAGCACACGACTCTCCTTGTCTATCTGAAGCAATTCTGTCATGCGCGCAACAATGTAAGGCTGGGAGATGGTTTGATTGCCGCTGATCGGCAAGGCGTGATCACCGTAAGCGCGACCCTGGAGCGCTTCCGGCACAAACGCATGCCGAGGGACTGATCGCATCGCCTCCAGGACCCGTGCATCTCGGATGCCGTAGTGGTCACGAAGTCGGGCGACCATTCGTTCGCGCGGAATTGCGAAATCTTGAAATCGCTCTGAAGGCTGTTGACCGGTGGATTGCACGGATTACAGTTTCAAGTTTCAAGTTTGGAATTTCAAGTTAGAAACAGAGGAGGATCTTATAGACCTTGTAGCAAGGAACACCCACCTTCGCGCAGGCGGTGTTCAAGATCCGAAAGCTGGAACGTCTAACACAAGAATTTATCAGCCTTTTTCCAGCAGCTCGGCCGCGTTCAGGTAGTTCCACGTTTCGATCGCCGTTAAAGCCCGATGGTCAGTCATATCACTCTTCAGCGGTGTGACAGATATATAGCCGAGCTCGACCGCGTAATAGTCAGTGCCATCGGCAGAGTTGGTATTGAAGTACTCTTCGCCGATCCAGAAATACGGCTTACCTCGGGGGTCGATGTGCTCGCTGATAACCGGGCGGGCGTTTTTTATTCCCTGGCGAGTCACACGCACTCCCTTGATCTCTCCGGGGGGAATGTTGATGTTCAGCAAAGTACCTTCCGGCAACCCTTCGGACAAAACCTTTCGCACTGCCGTGATTGCAAATTGAGCTGCCTCTGAAAAATCGAAATTCTCTCTGGCCACGAGGCTAAGAGCCAGACCTGGCACGCCAAGTATTGTTGCCTCAAGTGCCCCCGCGACGGTCCCGGAATAGGTAGCATCATCACCAAGGTTCCCGCCATGATTGATACCGGAGACACAGATATCGGGGAGGTTCTTATCGGTTAGAATCTTGTTGAGTGCCAATGTCACGCAGTCGGTCGGAGTACCATCCACCGTCCAGTGGCGCTCATCAAGTTGGCGTATGCGCAGGGGTCGTGCCAGTGTGAGGCTGTGCGCCGCACCACTCATTTCTGACGCGGGCGCAACCACATAGACATCGCCCACGGTCTTCAGAGCCTCTTCCAGCTTGATCAGACCGTTGGAATGGATGCCATCATCATTTGTAAGCAGAATACGCGTCATTAGAACATTCCAGCTTTGGCTCGAGCTTTCCCAGGATCGGGCGTCTCCCGCGGGCCGCCCTTTAGGCGCATCTAATTCTCATTCCGGCAGCTATGGCTAAACTGATGAGAGATGGGCACGGCGGGCGTGCTGAAACTGCGGAAGGCTGTCTCGACTAGTCGCGAGGAGTACTGCGAATGCGGCCTTTCTTCTTGTTCCGTTTGCGGGCGAGAGCTGACTTTAGTTTCGCTTTCTGTCCCGGAGGGATGAAGAAGGCATGCTTCTTCGCATCCTTTATTATCTCTTCCGTCATTACCTTGCGCTTGAAGCGCCGTAATGCGCTTTCAATCGATTCACCTTGATTAACAGTAACTATCGCCATTCTTTCTCCGTCTTTCTATTTTTGTTCAAATTGTTAGCGGCGCACCTATTTAACACGCCCACGATGCCCGCGGTCAAGTAGCGAATGACCGTCATCCACAAGCGGAAAGTCCAACATCCAGTATCAAAAGATTAGCCTTTAGACATTGGATATCGGACTTTCCAGAAGTATAACAGTCTTGATTCCGCAGCTTAGACCGCTACGACCTCGGCTTCGGCCGGAGCGGCTTTCTTTCTGCCTATCCCCTGAATCTGAACTGGCTTGTCAGCTTCTTTTGTGTCGAGCTGCTTCTTGAGAACCAATTCCTGGTAGAGCTTGCGCATCATCACAGCTTCTTCATGCGCCGTCTTGGGACCTTCCATCTCAGGCTTGTTTGGTCGCGTCAGGTCGATCGGGTTCAACACCAGATTATGGCTCGCCTCTGACAATTCCACTGCTTTGCCACGGGCAAAGATCTCATGCCGGCCATGCTCCTCATACCATTTCGCGACGGTGGCATTCTGGTGCATGTTCTCGATGATGTTTCTCCAGCCGATTCCGGTGTTGTAAGCGCAGAAGGAAATCTCACCTTCCTGAGTGCCGTAGGGGATGATACACATCTCAGTGCGGCGAAAATCATAGTTGAAGAGATCCTGGAACCACATTCCGGCGATAAACAGGAAGTTCCAGCGATCGGCGCGGCGTTTCTCGATGTCGTCCTTGGTGCGATCGCCGCTTACCTTGCCATACTCCTTGCCTGTCAAGCCAAACGACTTGTCGAACTTCTTGAACAGCTCATAAAGCGTAAACTGAGACGGCGACTTGTAGGGATTGTAGTGCTTGAGCAGCGTAAGCCCCATCATGAGATTCGACATCCACTTACCGCGCGCCGCGTCGGTAATTTTCTGCATGTCCTTGACGAGACCCGGGATGTTCAAAAACTCCGGCACCGGCCTCATCTCCCTGGTTTCTTTATCAACCATCACGGCCGTGCCTACTCCGCAGTTTGGATGACAACCGCAAGACACTTGACCCCACTCGGCTTCAGGACCGTGTACGAGATCGGCGAAATCGGCAAAGGCTCCCATCAGGGACAGCGGGAACCAGTCTCGCGTGGGCTCCGTGATTCCCACCTGGTTCTTAACATCGTGTGCCAGGTGCGAAAGCGTGTAGCGCTGCTGTAGACGACGCTGCTCGGTAATCTCCTCGTCCCGACCGGTAAAGGAAACGGGTTGGAAAGAAAGAAAAGCAATCTTCTTCGGATTGTCCAACGCAAAGCGGATGATCGATCCCACCTGATCGTTATTGATGCCATTCACCAGAGTCGTGACCAGTACGATTTCGACGCCCGCCTCGTGCAGGTTATTGATTGCCCGCATCTTCACATCAAACAGATTGCCGACCTGACGGTGGCTATTCGCGTCATTGCCGATGCCGTCAAACTGCAGATAAACGTAGCGCAAACCAGCTTGCGCGGCCTCCCGGCAAAAATCCTTACTCTTGGCAAACTCGATTCCGTTGGTCGCCGCCTGCACACTGTTGTAGCCTACTTTGCGAGCATATCTGATGGATTCTATAAAGTGGGGGGATATCGACGGCTCGCCACCAGAAAACTGAACAGACATCTGACGCCTTGGCTTAATCGAGATCGCGTTGTCCAGGATTTCCTTGATGTCTTCCATGCTGAGCTCGTGAACGAAACCAACCTGGTTAGCGTCCATGAAGCACGGATCACACATCATGTTGCAGCGATTGGTTAAGTCTACGGTCAAGACGGCGCCGCGGCCATATTTGATTGTGCTTGTGCCGTGGTTATGGAGCTTTTCGTCGTTATGAGCGTCAATGTCGCGACCCGGAAACATTTTCTCAATGTGCGTAAGGAACTTGGAATCAATGGCCATCATATCTTCGAAGTGACCATGGATGGGGCAATCCTTCACCATCCAAATCTCGCCGTCTCGCTCAATAATCTGAGCCTTTATCTCGCCGACTTTTTCATTAATCAGCATGCTGACATCCTGTTTGCCACTCAGGATCGATTCCCTTGCCTCGATGACACAGTTCGGACAAAGCGAATCGGTGGTTCGCGGCCAACCAAGCGTCGGCTTGCTCTTCTGCCATGATTTGAGAAGGGGTTTATCTGACCACTTTGGCGTGAAAGAAGGATTTGGCTTGTATTTATTTACCGATTGAATTGCGTCGTGAACGGCCCCAGCTACAAGCGTAAGGCCTTTTTCCACATGTTTAATAGGTCGCATCTCGTCTCTCTCGTCTTCCTCTGCGTTAGTTTTGATTGCTGGGTGCAAGCGGGGGAAAGCACACGAATGCTTGCAGAACTTACATAAAGGCCGTCGCAATGACTGTGCCGCCCACGGAAGATGTTGGTTAATTAAAGAAATACTTAGAGTTGAAGGAATATCGATGATTCTTTGTGGATTGTTTTACAGGTAAAACGTGTGTCGCATGGCTACACCGCCGGGTTCAAGCGAACGGGTGGGCCATTTTGGGCAGAAGGTGATGAGAGTTGCGGTGTTGCGATGAGTGGCACTATTTCGGCGCGAAGTAGCCGACCCGTGCAGAAACCTTGTGCTTCGGGTCAGTTGTCTCAACTCGAGTGCGCCGGAAGCCACCGTCCCGCTTCCTGTTCAAAGGGGAGTAATAGAGCGCGTATTGGTGTCGCAACTCTTCTGCGACTTCGGTGTAGGTTCTCTCCAGATCGTTGAACGATGTCGGCTTGTACACTTTGCCCCCGGTAGACGCGGTTAACTGATCAAGATTATGTTCGCTCGCGTCCAACGCCTCGAGGCCGAGCCTTAAATCGTCAATTCGCAACTGGTTGAAGCGCACTGCCGAGCTTGAACCGGAGAGCAGCCCAGAAAGTTCAGATTGCTTCTTTGTCCTCTCGATCTCAGTGTTGCTCACTACGTAGACCGTAGTCTGCGACTGGAGTGCAGCTCGAAGCGCGGCGTCAAAGGTCGCGCCCCGACCACTGTCTATTCCATCCGTAAGGACGATGATTGCATGCCGAGCATTACGTCGCGGCAACTGGTCCCGAGCTGCAAGCAGCATCGCATCATTGAAGCGCGTGAACATGCCAGGCGCCACACGACGCAAGGCACGACGCAACTGAACGAGACTCTTGGTCCAATCCTGTAGCAGAAGAACGCGATCGTCGAACTGAATCAGGCTGATGCGATCGTCGGCGGCCAGGTGTGTCGCAAAACCTTCAGCCGCGCGGCGGAAATCATCCAGATTTGACGAGACTGACGAAGAAGCATCGACCAGCAGCACTACATCAACCGGAACCTGACGAAGGCTCAAATCGCTCAGTGGCTGTTCCACTCCATCCTCAAAGACGCGAAAGTCCTTCCGGGTGAGACCGGAAACCAATCTGCCGCCATCATCACGAACGGTCACCGGCAACAACACCTCAGTAGTGTTGACGGAAATAACGTCCTCGGAGTCGATCTCTTGTTCGTCGGGCTTTACCGGTGGAGTTGGTGTTGCAGCGGGCTTTATGCGCAGGGTGGGTATCGGCGGAGGGTCCTGACCAAAAGCCAGGAAGGCTACCAAACAAAGGGCGAGCCCAAGAGGTCTTATGGCCTTCGTCGTTGCCGACATGCGGTTATTTCTCCCCGCTGCGGCCAGGCCCAGTAGTCTTCGGGTCAGATTCGTCCATCGCCAATGTCATCGCCGCGATGATTGCATCGGTAACTCGTCGTTTGCGCAGCTCCGTCAGTTTCTCTGGGGACAAATCAAAGTCGGCCGGCGAATCTTCAATTCGCTTGATGATTGTCCCTTCAGAAAACCCTGCCTCCACCAGCTTGATGATCGAATCATTGGTGAGAGTAGGCGTCTTTTCGAGTTTGAGTGGGGCGCCTCCAGCTTCGGTTGGCGGACGAAGAATGCGCACAGTAGCGCTACCGGTCGTTAGTGTCTCCCCCGTATTTGCGCCATTCATGCCCCGCCCGCTTGTTTGACCACTGGAGCCGCCGCTCGAGCCGAAGATGTCGGACTCACCGGGCTGCGATTTGGCGGAACCTCTTTCTCTTGATTTTCCGTTTCCCTTGAAGAATGGGTCACTAGTCCAATCGTCATCGCCAAGGGCAATCGACTCGTCCAATTCGAGCATCGTGAGAATAATGTTTTCAGTGACGCCATTCCGCTTCAGTTCAATCAAGTGATCGGGATCGAGCTGAAATCGGTTTGGCCTACTGCGAATAATTGCGATCACCGTCTTTTCTTTGAAACCGGCACGGACCAGTTTCACAACTGCCGCATTCGTGAGCGGGGTGTCCGAACGTTGCTGAGCAGCTACTGACGACGACAAAAAAAGCCCGCATAGGGCCAATGTTAGAATGATCCTTAACACGATGAATTTCACTCCTAACTTCAATTCAGTTCATCAGATGCCGCCCACGCTCGCTGTATTAGCCGGCGCGACAGCAGCTGGCGCCTTTCCTCGCCGGTAACGATAACCAATCCGTCTGACGTAGTTACGCGTCTCCCGGTAGGGTGGCACCCTATGTCCGAATCGGACGACCGCGCCCTCCCCGGCATTATAACTCGCCAGCACCAAATCGACACGGCCCTTGAACTGCTGCAAGAGCTGTTTCAGGTAGCGCGTGCCGCCGGCTATGTTCTGGGCCGGGTCAAAGGGATGACGGACGCCGAAACGCGCGCCAGTGCCCGGCATTAGCTGCATCAGTCCCCGGGCGCCCTTTGGCGATAGAGCGTACGAGTTGAAGTGGGATTCCTGCTCCATCACACAAAAGATCAAATAAGGGTCAACACCATACTTAGCGCCATTTTGCTTGATCAACGCGTCAATCTTGGGTCGTCCGGTGCTCCAGCCCCGCTCTTTCTTAGAGTCGGATTCAGCCAGAGTTTCCAGATGCACGCGCTCGATGTGGTCAACCCGGCTCCGTTCAATGAAGATTGAAAGTGGGCCCCTTCTATACCAAACCCCGGCGACGGATTCACTTGCGCTGTCGGCCTCAACCCGGGCCCCTCCCACAAGATGGATCCAGACGGCCTCGTTGGAGGTCGCAGTCTGGTTAGGACTTGTTTCCGTAACCTTCGCAATCTGCGGTTCAAGCTTGGGCTTCACACTCGAACCTCGTTCGATACTCTTCACGCGGTCGCGCGGTACAAGGTGAGTCACTCCGCTTTGCTTGTACCAAATTCCTTGTTCGCTCTCCCAGGCGTCCTCTACAGGCACCAGCGTGCCGTCGCAAAGCTTCAATCTTACCTGGTTGCTGGTTGCAGCCGTTGGCTCATCCTCCTCAGGCAGCGGTTGCTCCGCGGCCGGCTTATTCCGCGGACGCTTGACTCGCTTTTTGGCGTAGGAATGGCAAAGGCCCCCGTTTAGTACAAGGGCCATTGCAAGCAGCAATAGTCGTAATGCGTTTGCAGTATTGGTCATCACGATTCCTGCGACGCAAGTCTGTCAGTTTGCGTTAACGAACGAATCACAGCTCGAGGGGATCGGCAAGCGTCCTCTCAATCATCGTCTCCTGAGTGCGCACAGGCGCAAACGTATGCGATGTACCAAAGTAGTTTTTCCACGCAACGTCAAGAACTGGCGGCGACAACTCGAGAGGCTGTCCCTCAAAGAGACATATGTCGGTTACCCGGTCGAGTAGGTCCCGCGGCTCGCAACCTTTCATCTGTCTGTGTTCGATTCGATACTTGTTGACAACGTGGTCAAGGATTGTCTGCTCGCATCTGATGCCCCGCGTATAGGCCTGACGGCGGAAAATCTCGCAGTAGGCTGGCGGGGTGGGTGGCTCAACACGGGCTCGATATCCCATCCGTCGTAGGAAGGCCTGGTCGGCAAGGTCATTTTCATCGAGGTTCGTCGAGAAGACGACGAGTTGCTCAAAAGGCACCTCGATCTTTTTGCCGGTGTGCAGCGAGAGGTAGTCGACGCGACGCTCCAACGGAACGATCCAGCGATTGAGAAGATCCTGGGGCGCTACTCGCTGTCTGCCAAAGTCATCAATCACGAGAGTGCCGCCATTTGATTTCATTTGGAACGGAGCTTCGTAGAATTTTGCCGATTCACTCCAGGTGAGATCCGCGTTTTCAAGAGTCAACTCGCCACCAACCATTACGAGTGGGCGTTTGATCAAGACCCAACGTCGATCATATTCACTGCCTGGTTCAGCTTCTGGCGCTCTGCGGTGGCAATGCGAATCAAAGACGCGAATGATCTGCCCATCGATCTCCACGGCGTAGGGAATCCAGATAGCACCGGGCAAGGCCCCGTTGATACGCTCCGCGACCGCAGTCTTTCCGGTGCCAGGCAGGCCTGTAAGAAATAGGGACCTGCGTGAGTTGATTACGCACCCCAGGGTTTGCAGGAGCGATTCCGGCAAGACGAGATCGTGGAACGCCGATCTCGCTACCTCCATCGAGGCCGGCTCCGAGGGAATCGACTGCAAGCGCATCATGTGGGTGTAATCATTCAGCGAAACCGGCGCCGCGCCGGTGTAACCGGAAACTGACAGTAGTCGAGCGAGCCGATCCCAACCGTGATCGAGCATCGCATAACGCGTCCACCCCTCGGTCGTCTGGTGGCGAACTTCAATCAGTTTTTCGCGGAAGAGCTTCTGAAGTATGTCCTCCGTTAGTGTACGCGGCAGGTTGAGTCGTTCGGCCACAGCGGTGGTCGTTGGCTCCGGAACCATGGCAACGTGCTTCAGCGCCAGGTCGCAAAGAAACCCCTCGGCCACTCCGGTATCCGCGAGTTCCTCGGGAACCGGCGGACCCATTGTTTCAACTTCCGCGCGTGAGAGTATTGTGGTCTGCGACATCATCGGCTTTTCTTTCCTGCGGCAGGACTTATTTTCCGCCTAGCGCAACGTTTGCTTCAGCTGAAAGGGCGGCCAGAGCCTGGCGCGCAGTTTGTGCTTCTTCCGTTCTCCCAAGTCGCTGGTAGAGCTCCGCGAGCCGTCTCAGCGCGAACGTGTTGTTGGGATCCACGCGACGAGCGCCTTCGTAGTATTTGATTGCGTCTTCTTCGCGTCCGAATCGTTCGAGCATCTTCGCAATATTTAGATTGCCTCTGAGCTCACCACCGGCCCGGGCGAAGCTCTTGTACGCATCATCAAACTTGCCCATCCGGCAGAGTGCCAGACCAAGGTTGTTCTGGATGCGCTCGTCTTGCGGCGCCAGTTTGACGGCTCGTTTGAGCTTATCAATAGCCGCGCGGTAATTTCCGTTTTGATAAAGCGAGAAGCCGAGATTGTTCAGTGTCTGCGCGTCCTCTGGTTCCATCTTGACCGCGCGCTCATACGACTCTTTTGCGCGGTCCTGGAGGCCCTTTTGGCCATAAGCGACGCCCAGCAGGTTATGGGCTTCGCCGAGCTTGGGATCAAGCGATGCGGCAGTTGACAACTCGGAAATGGCATCGTTCAGACGACCTTCAAGGAGGAACGCACGTCCCGAATCGAGATGTTCCTTTGCGGATCCCGATGTTCTGACCTTCCTTGCGTCGTTGTTCCGACTGTCCTCCACGCGCGCAACACCAACACTCTCAAACTTCGCCGCGTCCTTCTCGGACATCCGTTGAAGCTTATTTTCGTCCTTGCGGCTGAACAATCTGCCAAAAGCCTTGAAGGGAGCGGCGAAAATGCGGGCAACCTTGTTGCCGCCCTTCTTCTTGGTCACCTCACCGTTCTCGCTCACGTCACCAGCGAGCGAACCCGAGTCTTCGATCATATTTGCATCGGGGTCGCCATCGCGTTCGATGGTAGTCGCGCTCCACATGGCGGTAACGGCAATGGTTAACAGAAATGCGATCAGGATGGCGATTACTCTGCGTTTTTGCATGGCCTGCTCCTTTACATATTGCCCAATGTGTCCATTAGTTGGAGGGCTGCGGGGCCGAGTATTGCAATGAAAAGCGTGGGAAACAGAAAACATGCCAGTGGAAAGAGCAGCTTCACCGCGGCCTTCTGGGCAGCCTGCTCCGCTCGCTGGCGTCTCTTGGTGCGCAGCGAATCCGAGAATGCTCTGATGGCCTTAGCGATCGAGGTACCAAACTTGTCCGTCTGGATCAGCATAGCCACCAAACTGCGCAGATCGTCCACACCTGTTCTCTCCGCCAGATTGCGCAATGCCTCGTCACGTTCACGCCCCACGCGTATCTCGAGGTTAGCCAGTTCGAATTCGTCGCTAATATCCGGATGTACTTCACTCAACTCGCTGCTGACCTTCATCATCGCAGCGTTTAAACCCAGCCCGGCTTCAATGGAAATGACCATCAAATCCAGGGCGTCTGCCAGACCCCAGCGGACGAGTTGCTGGCGGGAGCGGATCATTCGGTGCAAAATGTAACGTGGAATAAAAAAGCCTATGACAAAAGCAAAGAGAATGTAGAGCACCGCCCTGTTCATTGGTTGCGCCATCGCCGCGCAGCTAATCGCCACGAGTGCGGGAAAACCGGCCAACGTAAAGAGTTGGATTGCACGAAACGTGACAGGCGCAGTGGAGGAGCGAAAGCCTGCTTGCATTAGCTGAAGCTGCAGTCTTTTAGCCTCGGCCGCTGATGGCGGAAGAAGACGATTGAGCGGTGAAGTAATTCGTTCCGCCAGATCAGAAGTTGGTCGGGTCTCCTCAAGCGAAACAGCTCCGGTAGCTGAAGCTCTTTCGCCAAGTCTCTTTAGACGCTGGGTGGCGGCACTCTGCGGACGATAGAAAAGCCAGTAAGCCCCCATCATCACGAGCGAGATGCAAACAAATGTTGAAATGGCGATTATTAGAAGCATGACGGTTTGTCAGTAGTCCGTTGTCAGTGGTCCGTTGTCAGTAGTCCGTGGTCCGTGTAGTCCTGCCAACTGGCAACTGACTACTGACCACTGACCAATTCTTCAGATTTTTATCCTTAAAATCTTCCGTACGATCAACATGCCGGTTACCTGTAACAAGACAGCGCTAAGGATTAGGTAATGGCCCCGCTGATCCTTCCACAGGATGCTCATATAGTCAGGATTCATCGCCGTGATCGCAAAGGTCACGAAAATAGGAAGGCCACACAGCAGCCAGGCAGACATTCGCGAGCTGGTGGTCAGCGTTTTCAAATCACCCATGATGCGAAAACGCTCACGAATTGTGTAGGCTACCTTTTCAAGAATCTCAGAAAGATTGCCGCCGGTTTCGCGCTGAATCAAAACGGCTGTAACACACATGCGCAAATCCAATAGCGGAATCCTTTGAGTAAGATTTTCCAAAGCAAGCTTGAGCGACAGACCAAGGTTCTGTTCCTCGTAGGTCTTGCGAAACTCCGTCGCGATGGGTTCCGGCATCTCAGTCGACACCATGTGGAGCGCTTCGGAAAACGCGTGTCCCGCACTGAGAGCCCGGCTCATCAGGTCAAGCGCATCAGGCAAGTGCTCGACAAAGTCGTCGAAGCGCTGCTTGCGTTTCCACCACACGTGAACGAAGGGCAGGGCTGCGGCGAAGATGCCGGCCCCGAACATTAGCAGAATCGAGAAGCTGACTACGGATGCCGCCAGGGCCGCCAGCATGCCGGCCATAACCGAGAACATGACCAAACGCGAAGGGGTGATGTGCAAATCCGCTTGGTCGAGCATTCGCTTCAACTGCATCACTGCCTGGATGCGAATCATCGAGCGATTCAACCAGGGGATTTCGCTCATTAATTCGTTGCGAGCGAGCACGACTTCCATATCTTCCGTATGAGAAGAGTGAAGCAATGCGTCTGACAGCCGCTTTTGCAGTCGCGCGCGTTTTACGTCGGTTGAATGGGTCGCCAGAAGATAAGCGCCCAGCACCAGGAGCAACGCGAAAAGGAATACGAGGAACGAGATCAGCATAATTACGAGTTCTCCTCAAAGAAAACCCGCGGCAGTTGCATACCGCTGGCTTTGAGTCGTTCGGCAAAGCGAGGACGAATGCCCGTGGGACGGAAGCGCCCGATGACCTGACCGTGTGAGTCGACTCCGGTGCGTTCGTATTGGAAAATCTCCTGCATCGTGATCGTCTCGCCTTCCATTCCGGTTATCTCGGAGATTGAAGTAAGACGACGCGTGCCATCCGAAAGGCGCGCCACCTGGACCACCAGGTCAATAGCTGCCGCTACTTGCTGGCGCATCGCACGATCGGAGAGACGCATGCCGGTCATCTGGATCATTGTCTCCAGTCTCGAAAGAGCATCGCGTGGGGTATTCGCGTGAATGGTAGTTAAGCTACCATCGTGGCCCGTGTTCATGGCCTGCAACATGTCGATTGCCTCACCTCCGCGCACCTCGCCAATGACGATACGATCGGGACGCATGCGCAGGGAGTTGCGCACGAGATCTCGCTGCGTGACCTCGCCGCGACCTTCAATATTTGGTGGTCGGGTTTCGAGGCGAACTACGTGTGGCTGCTGAAGTTGCAGTTCAGCAGAGTCCTCAATGGTAACGATCCGCTCGTCCTCGGGGATAAAAGCCGAAAGGGCGTTGAGCAGGGTAGTCTTACCGGCGCCAGTGCCACCCGAAATGAGGACGTTGAGTCGCGCGCTGACGCACATCTGGAGCATTTCAGCAATGTCTTTCGTAAGCGCCTTATTCTCGATCAGAGCAGCCATGCGAAGTGGTTCCGCGCCAAAACGTCGGATTGAAAGCACTGGTCCATCGATGGACAGCGGAGGGATGATAGCGTTGACGCGGGAACCATCGCGCAACCGCGCATCCACCATTGGGGATGATTCGTCGATACGACGTCCAACAGAAGATACAATGCGCTCAATCACTCTCATCAAGTGTTCGTCGTCCTTAAAAGCCACATTGGTAATTTCGAGTTTGCCCCGGCGTTCTACGTAAATCTTGCCGTGCGCATTGACGAGAATGTCTGAGATCGTCGAATCAGCAAGCAACGGCTCAAGCGGTCCCAGGCCAAAAAGCTCGTGCTGGACCTCATTAACCAGGCGGTCCCGGTCGTTAGCCGACAGCGGCATAGCTTCCTGGGCCAGCACACTTTCAGCCAGTCGCGATACTTCAGCATGCACCTGATCGGGCGAAAGGTCCCCGAGCTTAGTCAAGTCCATGCGGTTGATGAGGGCTTTATGAAGCCGAGACTTCATTTCCTGGAAGGAATGCTGACCTCCCTCAGAGCCATTGCCGGAGGCTGGCCCGCCTAGAGTCTCTCTGATCAGTCTTTCTCGAAGTGCCATATTGGTTTAGCTTCCGCTGATGAATTGACTATTAGATCTTTTCCAACGACGCCTGAAAACCCATTTGATTGTCACTATCTTCACGTTTGAAGATTGAATTCCATAAGGTCCGCCTTGGCCTCACGACGGCCTCTTCAATGGGAACTACTCCGCTGGCAATAGTTCTTGCGATTCGTTTGATTTCCAGCGCAATCTTGCAATGCGGGTCAGACTGGACCAGCGGCTGTCCCAGATTTATGGACGTCACCGCGGTCTGATATTCACTAGGCACAAAACCGGCAACCGGCTCCCCGAGGAACTTTTCAACCTGCCTCAGCTCGAGATCGATTTGCTTGCTCCAGCGATTTACGACGATGCGAACCTTCTTGCGTGGATAGCCAAGGCGGTCAAAGATTTCGAGTGCCCTTTGCGTACTACGAATGGCCGGAATATCGAGCGTAAGAACAAGCACTATCTCGTCTGATTGATCCAGGGCGGCCAGAGTTTTGGAATCGAAAGTATGCTGCGGATCGAGCACAACATAGTCGTAAGCCTCGCGCAGCTTCTGGAGCACCTCAAAGATATGTTCCGGTTCGATCTCATCGGCAGAGTCAGCTTCTTTGGGCGCTGCCAGCAGGGAAAGATTTGAGGAATATGGGGTGACGAAGCTCTTGATCAGTGCTTCATCGAGTCGCGCCCGGTTCTCCGCCATATCGGCAAAGGAGTACTTCGGGTTTACACCCAGGAAGAGCGGCAGGTCACCGGCTTGTAGATTCAAGTCCACCAGGACAGTACGCGCTGCCGTGGAGGCGGCCAGGTTGGTGGCAATAAATGATGTGCCGCAGCCACCCTTGCTGGAAAATACGGCAATCATTCGACCCTTCTTCTTTGGCGCGTCTGACTGGCCCGCGCTGAACTCACCGATGCGATCCAGGACCACCTTCAGTTCTTGCTGGCCTATTGGAAGCTGTAGGAATTCACGCGCGCCGGCCCGAAGACTTTTTAGTAAGAGATCGGACGGTGCGTTTTTGGCGGCGCAGATAAGTGCGGTTTTCGGGGCGGCAGAATTCAATCGTTGAATGAATTTGATTGCCTGGTCTGAATTGGGCCCCACTGTGATGATGGCCGCTGCTGGTTTGAGACGAATGATTTCGTCATGTAGCTGGTCAGCGTCATCCCCGCCGGCCAGCAGTTGCACACGACTGTCCGCCTGCAACGCGGCACGCATCTCCTTGAAATTATCAAGGCCTGTGCTGAGAACAACGATTGTAATGAGCTGGGTCATTTTTATTCCTGAGTAGCGAGCACGCCCCGCCGCAGTTAAAGGTCTGTCGGAGTTAGGCCTGCACTTTCAGCCGTAAGCGTAGTCTTATAGTTGGGCATCGCAATTGATGGACTGACGAGGGGCAGAACGAACTGGAATTGATAACCGGTGATGCTTACAGTTGCTGTGCCACCGCTCAACCCAAACTCGGAATAGTCGACCTGCACGTTGGCAGTGGTCAGGTCATTCACGACCGGGTTCGTGCCTCCCGCCGGATTTCCGTAGATCACAACGTTCACGACAGCGGGTGCGTCTGCCTGAGAATGGCACACCGCATAGCGCGCGCCACGCCGGGCAGCATCGGTTAAAGCGTTATGCACCCAAAGGGCGCGACCAAATTCGATCACAGCGAACATCACAATAAGGAATACAGTTGCGCCAATTGCAAACTCTACTAACGTTGCCCCTCGCTCGTTCGTCCTGTGGCGGATGCGTTTCATTTTGTCGCCCTCCTATATTGAAGGCTGAGTTAGCAAGTAGCGCATGGTCACACTTGGCTTAACCTCAACGTTCGTTGAGAGGCCTGATACCTTGATAAGCGCTCCAATATCGAAAATAGGCTGGTGTTTAAATCCCGTTACTGAGACGGTGACCGTCTGTGGCAACACCGGGACGCCACCTTGTCGCGTGATCAGTATGTTCGCGGTGGTTAGTCCCGGGAGAACTGGTGAACCTGTGCCTGCGACATTCCCATAGACAATAATGTTTTTGGCTTTCGCATCCTCATTGGCGTTAACCGCCGCGGTAATCAGGTATCTGGTACCCGCTCTCGAGGCCTTCGCCAGCGTCGTGTATTCGTAGAAATATCTGCCAAATTCAGCCGCGGCGCCGAATAGCATCAGAAAGATCGGCAGGACGATGGCGAGTTCAACGAGTTGAACTCCCCGATCGTCCTTTAGGCTCCGATGAATTCCTGAGAGTCGACGTACACAGCGTAGAGCTCGTATCTTACGAAGTCGTGCGTGCATTAACATACCTACCTATCTGTAAAGAACAGGAGTGGCCATCAAATTGTTTGCCGGGCCGCCACCTGGATTAAAACCACCCTTGCCTTGAACGACGATGTCGTCGATGTATTCGGCTTCCAGGTCCCCGCCATTGCCGTTTCCGACCTTTGTCCTCAGAAAAAACTGGCCAAAACGGTTGAATCTGACCATGTTTCTTCCTTGGTCATACTCGGCCAACTTGATGATCGGGATGATCACGATACGGCGACCGGGAACAGGCGTGTGGCTGGGCGATTGCTTTGGCGAACCAGCCTTGTACTGATCGTAGGTGATGTTTTCTTTGATGTTGGTGTCCGGTGGGTGATCATTAGGATTAACCGCACCACCCTGATAAATATCAAAGCGCGTGTTAAGTCCTTGCCGAACTGGTCCGGAGGTTACACCTGGCTTGGTATCAACCTCATACCACGCGCCTGGTTCCGCACATAGGTCGACGCCACTAGCCACACCCTCGCGAACATCTGATCCACCACGTCCCGCTACTGCCAGAATCTGATAGTTTCCTTGCGAAACACTGTTGCCGGGCGCTGCCCGCATAATATAGGTTTGACCAGGCACCATCGGCACATCCTCGTAGTCAATTACCGAGAGTGGAATCCAATTGCAGAAAACATTGAGAGGTACCGAGAATCCAGCTGTGGCGCTGGCCTTCAAATTCTTGCTGCTGCCCAGCACGCTTGCGGCAAATGAGACACCTATGGGTGAGTCTGGCGTGGTCACTTGAACGAAGCGAATGTTTTCCGGTTCTAATTGCGCCGCGGCTTCGTTCATGTAGGCGCCATTTAGATTCTTGGCAAATAGAATGTTCGCACGCGGAAATGACACGTCCGTGTGATTGAAGTCATACTTATTCATTTGTTGCACGGCACGGTTGGTCGCTTCCGTGATCCCCGCGGATGAGCCGTTCAGAGCTGATACGGCTGCCAGGGCTGAGGCATCGGCTGCGTTTTGTAATTCAGCGGCAGCCAAATAGAAGCGACTGATATCCACGCCCAATCCTACGGCCAGTAGAACTGTGAGCATGCCAAGCGCAGAAGTGGCGAGGATCGAACCTCGCTCACCGTTGCGCTTCCCTTTTGTTCCCAACCTAAGCTTAATCATATCGTCCTCCTTGCGGCGGTCCTTTTGAAAATAATGTCAATTCATCTAGACAACGCTTGGGAGAGGTGGTGTTTACTGGGGCCTAACATTCTTGCGAGAGATTAATTAGGAATGATGGCGCAAGGCGCCATCGGGTTAGCTGTCGGCACGTCGCAAGGTACGAAGCCGGCGCTTTCTCCCGGAAGTGAACTCCGGTAACTGGGCATGTTTATCGCTCCTCCAACTAGTGGTACAGCGAAATTGAATTGGTACCCGGTGATGGTCACCGTAGCCCTCGAGCTGAGTTGAATACCGCCGTAATTCCTATAGTCGAGGTTAACGTTTCCGGTTGTCAGCCCGGGAACAACCGGGGTGGCAGTAGATGGATTGGCGTTCGGGTCTCCATAGACCACCATATTTTTAACTGCCGTGATGCCCGCTGAATCATTCTTACGGATGGTGGCATAACGCGTGCCACGCCGGGCGGCGTCTCTCAGCGCATTGTGCACCCAGAGCAGTCGTCCAAGTTCAACGACGGCGAATAAAGCAGTCAGAAATACCGTAGCGCCTATAGCGAACTCAAGCAAAGTGGCGCCTCGTTCCCTTTTTCTTAACAACGAAATCATATAAAACACCTAATCGGCCACAGGGCCGTTGAACAGTTGATGCATCGTAGCGGTGGCATTCATGTTGACATTCATCGAAAGCGACGGAACTCCTGTAAGTTGTCCGAGGTCGAACAGAGGCGTGT
>JBOGOU010000357.1:0-4824 GCA_050748205.1 Pyrinomonadaceae bacterium
CACTTTTTTTGCGAATCTTAGCGCTCCCGTTCTCTCTCCCCTGGCGCGCCCTAATAACTCACTCTCTCAATTATTTATCTACTGGCTTATTTGTTTTTTACTTTCGACTTTCGGTCAGGTCTGACAGTGAAGCACTGCTCAAGAGCAGAGCCGCCCCAGACACTATCATCCTGATTCCGTGGCTATGGTTTCTTCGGAACAAAGGTCACCCCCGTAACGCGCGATCCGGCATCGTGGGCAATTTCATTACGCCGCTCCGCACTGTTGAATCTGGGATCAGCATCAATTCCCGGAATGGGAGTAATGTATCGGATGCTGATTCGTTCGCTACCTCTCCCATCCGAGATTCTCTGCGTAAACGTCGAACCAAGCACGTCAGTATTGGTTTTGTTCCAGGCGTTTTTGTTGTCCTCTGGTAGATATAAACCTGGATACAATGCTGCGGCTGCTCGGTCGGCAGCATTCTCGTCCATGGAGAGACCAAGATAAGCATCCATGGCTTCATGAGCTATGACATCCCCAGAGTTTAGACCACCTTTGTTGCTTGCAGCATCCAACTGAGACAGATTCCCGAGATCAACCGTATTGACGCCTTTACTGTCGTGTGTTCCGAATTCGGATTGCCCCGTGTTAGCAACAACATTGATCGTTGCGGTGTTGTTCTTGTCAGAGACTGCCTTGAATAGCGCCTTCTCTCCAGTGCTCAACTTTTTCTGGTCGACCTTTCCCACAACCTTCAATTTGCCGTCTTTAAGCTCCACCTTAAACTGAGCACCTTTCCGGTTGTTGAGATCTTGCACTGCCTCAGTGCACCTGTTCTTGTCGTCACAGTTCAGCTTTATGTCTAACCCATCTGGATCGATGAATCGCAGCGGATTGTTTCGTGTGTAGGAGTAGATGTTAAGTCGTTGAGGATCGACCAATCTTCTTAGCTCAATGTAGAGTGGGTCAGTGCTAGTAAACCGTCCTTGCGTGCTTGAGTAATACCTTCCTGGTCCAAACCAATCCAGTCCCGTTTCATTATCGCGTTCTTTGCGGGTTAAGAACGTGTAGTTGAACCACGCGTGCCCGTCCGCGCGAGTGCAAGTTGTCAAAGAACTCGTCAGTCGGCCGAGGCGACTGAGACCAACGTCAGCAGCTAAAGAGAAAAGCGGCGGCGCGTAGCAACCACTTGAGGCGTTGGCTGAGAGCTGCTGAGAAGCCACGAGCCGCATTATAACGCCGCACCAGTGATAAACGGCATCAAGGGCTAAAGCGGAGAGATTTCTCAGTCACATTTGACCTGTAACGAGTTTTTCGGTTGGGCCGAATGGGATTGGATTGGATGGCTTGTTGCAGGTCGGAGAGTTCGATATGGGTGTAGATCTCGGTGGTGTTGAGGTCACGGTGGCCAAGCAACTGTTGGACGTGGCGGACGCTGGCGCCGCCACGCAGGAGATGCGTCGCGCAGCAGTGGCGGAAGGTGTGCACCGAGGCTTTCACTTCGGCTTGCAGCGCGTAGTCGCGGATACGGTCGGCGATCATTTGATACGACAAGCGACGGCCTGTTACCGCCAGCCACAGCGCCGGCGTCGAGGCGATCCAGACGGGGCCAGGCGAGCGGGTGATTCCGGGTGACGATTGCGATCGCTGGCGCTTGAGTCGTCGTTTGCCTTTGCCCCAGAGTTTGCCGGCAGCCAACTCCGGACGGGCAACGGTGACGTAGCGGGTGAGCCAGTGCGCGGCAGTTTCCGTGAGTGGCACAAGCCGATCGCGCTGGCCTTTGCCCAGACGCACCGTGAGACGATGCGCGGCTGTGTCGACGTCGTAGAGGTCGAGACGATGCGCTTCGGCGTGACGGATGCCGGTGGCGTAGAGAGTTTCCATCAGCGCGCGATCGCGCAGGCCAAGCGCTGTCGTCGAGTCCGGAGTTTCGATCAGGCGCGCGATCTCTGACTCGTTGAGCACGTGCGGCAATGGTTGCTCTTTGCGCGGGAAGGTCAGCCGCTCCACCGGATTGTGCAGCAACTGTCCGCTGCGGTTCAGCCAGACGAAGAACGAACGGATCATCGAGAGCCACTGACGCAACGTTGCCGCTGAGATGAGTTTGCCTTTGGGTGAGTGATGGCGGGTCGCGGCGTAGACCGCGAAGTCGCGTAGATGAGTTTCATTGACAGCGCGCCAGTCGGTTACTTGATGAGCTTCGCGTAAGTAGAGCAGTAACCGTTCGAGGGTGCGCCCGGAGTGATACCGGCGTGAGTGAGAGAAGCGCCGCGCTTCAAGCTCAGCCAGGTAAGCATCAACTGCTCGATTCATCGTGGTTCACCTTTACGAGCTTGTAGTGGCCGGCTTCGTTCGCGCTGGCGCGCTCATTGCGGGCGGGCCGCCCGCGCTCCCAGCAGTTCACTTTCTTTTTTCACGGGGATGACAACGGGCGATGACTTCGTGCAGGTCTGTCAAGTCGACGCGCGTGTAGACTTCGGTCGATGAAAGCCGCCGATGACCCAGGAGCTTTTGGATCTGGCGAATGTCGGCGCGGCCTTTCAATAAGTGAGTCGCGCAAGTGTGTCTCAGCGTGTGCGGCGTGACGTGCTTCTTGATGCCGGCGCGCGTGGCCGCCTTGCGCACGATGCGCACAATGTCA
The DNA here is from genome assembly GCA_050748205.1 of Pyrinomonadaceae bacterium. Taxonomy (GTDB): domain Bacteria; phylum Acidobacteriota; class Blastocatellia; order Pyrinomonadales; family Pyrinomonadaceae; genus PSRF01. Next base: position 2,624 of record JBOGOU010000357.1, read on the forward strand.
TCGTCATCGAGCGGACCCCCCGAGCGCGTCGAGACGAACAAGCGCACCTGGCCGGCTTCACGAGCGAACACCGCGCGGGCTTCTTCCAGGTAGAGCTTGAGCGCAGAGATGGCGCTCTGCGTCAGCGGCACTACACGAGTTATGTTCCCCTTGCCGTGTATGCGCAGGGTTGCTGTCTGCAGGTCTGTGTCGTAGATGGTGACGGCGAGCAGCTCAGCGCGGCGGATCCCGGTGGCATAAAGAGTTTCCAGGATTGCGCGGTCGCGTATGTCTCTTGGTTTCACAGTCGGCGTGACTTCGATCAGCCGCCGCGCTTCCGCTTTCGTCAGCACGCCGCGCGGCAGGCGCTGCGGTTGTTTCGGTAGCTGCAGTGTCGAGGCCGGGTTGTAGGCGATCTGTTGTTCACTCAAGAGCCAGGAGAAGAACTTGCGCACGGCGGCCAGGCGGTTGGCTTGCGTGCCGACGCTGAGCCGCTTTGGTTCTTTCTCTTTAGTCGCTGGCTTGTCTTTCGCTGTGACTGCGAAGCCCTCCTTAACAGTCGGGCTACTGCCCGCTGCCGGAGAGCCCTTCCTGACGGTCGGGCTACTGCCCCGATCGCTGTCGTCGTCGTGACGCTCGAAGTTGTAGAGTGCGATCTGATACTGCTGCAGGTGCGCCGGCGTCACTTCGGCGATGGAGTTGATCGAAGTGTTGTCACTGAGCCAATCAAGAAAGACCTTTACGTCGCGCGTGTAGTTGACGCGGGTCTTGGGCGAGTAGTTGATCGCTTCGAGCCACTCACTGAAGCGCTCGGCCATTATCTTTAGTCGCTGTTGTTGCGATTCATTCATTGAAGCCAACACGGACAGCTCGAGATAGAGATCTCGAGTAAGAGAAGATCGATTAGGGTTTGAAAAAAAAAGGGCTCGACCTGCTATTTGCCACAAGCCCACAAGGTAGGGCTCAAAGTGTTGACCGGCTTTCGGTAAGACCTTGTGGTCACCTCACCACAACCCCACCACAACCCCCTCGTTTTTCCCTCAAGGTCCACAAGGTTCAGTCAAAGTGATGAGTACTGAGTGATGAGTCAACATCGTACAGCCCGCTGGTCACTCCACCTCCGCTGCGGCAAAAGGTCGCGTCACCCGAGGCGGGCGCCGCGCCCGTTTGCCTCCGCTCTCTTTAGCGAGAGTTGCAGCGCTCCGCGTTTCGGGGCGACGGGCGGACGGCCCCGAACGGGCGGGGTCATCCGATAACGCGGCATTATGTCCTGGTCAGACAATCGCTGCGCCGGGACATGGGCCAGAGTTGTTGATGGCCACGAACCTGGTCAGCAATAGGCGTGCTCTATTCGCTGGCCCATGCCCGTCACACCGATTGCCCCGGCACATAATGGGGACGTTATCGGACGCCCTCGCCCGCCCGTGGCCGCCGCCCTCCCTGGTGCCGGCGCAACTTGAAGGCTGACGCGGCTTGGGCGTTGTAGTGACTTGATTCGTTCCGTCGCGGCTTGAGTCGCTCGCGCGTCACGGGCTGTGCAGAAAAGCAGCACATCCCAGCGCCGCGCTCCGCTCCCGGCTCAACAGTCAGCAACTAAGAAGAAAAGCTGCGATTCAAAGAACATCTTTTATGGACTGCGGCGGCAGAGCCGAGCGCCGACGCCGCTGGCGGCGCACGCCAAAGTTACGCGGCCGTGGCTTTCGCTTTCTCTTGCAACCGCCGCTTGATCTCTTCGACATCGGTCAGGCCGCGCAGTTCATTCACGCCCTGGTCATCGGCGCGCGCCAGGCTGTAGACGCACGGCCGGCCGTTGCCGTTCACCGTCGCGTACAGATACTCCAACTCCACCAACTTCTGGCAGTAACTCCGCACCTGCCAGTCGCTCCAGCCCGTTGCTTCCCGGATCTCACGCCGCGACAACTGCACATCTTCCACGCGGCACTTCAGTTCTTCAGCCCGCTGAGTGCAGAGCTTGCGCAGTTCCTCGTACATGCCGCGTACCGGCGGCGCCAGCTCATCCAGCGCACGAGCGAGAACATCTTTAGCAAGCGCGTTGGCCAGCGCGACGTCCTCCACCGTCACCTCGACGTATTCGACTTCGACGTCGCCTTCCACTTCCCGTTTCGTTTCCCGTTGCTGCTGGTGCAGGAGCGCGATGGCATTCATCAGCGAGAGATATTTCTGTTGCTCGCGCCGGAAGAGCAAACGCTCTGTTGGATAAG
>JBOGOU010000358.1:0-22481 GCA_050748205.1 Pyrinomonadaceae bacterium
AGTAAATTGCCGTAAGGGTCTTTGCGTTTTCACACAGGCTTGCGACAAAGATTTTTGGGGCGGATACGGAGATTCGGCTCCCAAAGACTGTCCCGCTACTTGATTGCCCCTTCGTGACCAGCCATTCGCCGGAGCAAGCCTGTTTGGCCCGCGTGATACGCTTCGTGCATTTGCAAGGTAAACAGCATTTCTCCCACCGATTGATCTCCCGCAGGTGCATTCAACTGTGGTTGCAAAACTTCTGTCAGACCAGCCAGCAACCGATCCTGCGAACGGTGGAGATCTGCGATTATCTGGTCAAGGTTCTTCGCCCGTGACCCATCCTGAATCGGGGCAGAGCCTCTACGGTAAGTGTCGGCTTCCTCCTTACGCCAGACAGGTTGTTGTTTCAGCAACTCCAGCGCCATGTCTCTCGTCGCGACAATGTGACCCAGCACCCAGTTCAGGCAGTTCCCACCTCCCGGGGGTTGAATCAGACTCTCTTCGTGGGATATGGCTTCAAGGTTCCCCTTCAGCACATCGTAGTTAAGCCCGAATAGCATCCTCAGTGCGTCCGTGCTTGCGTTTGTTGTGTTCATTAGACCTCCCTTTCTCTGACTTTGACGTCGGTGACCTTGGCGATCGCCTCCATTACTGCGCGAAAGCCCGCCATTTGTTTGGCATTAATTTGCTCTTTGACGCGTTGTTCGAACGCCTCCAGTGTCTTCTGCAGTTTGCCGGCAAGTCTTCGGCCCCCGAGCGTTAGTTCAATCATGAACGAGCGCCGGTCATCAGCGTTAACCTGTCGTGTTAGCAGGCCACGTTCGGCCAACCGGTCGAGCATACTGGTGAGCGTTGAACGCTTGTGCCCGAATACACGTTCCAGCTCCGAGACTGGGCACGGAGCATAAGTCCTCAGGTAGGAGAGCAGGTGCCCCTCTGCTGGGCTTACCCCCAACTCAGTGGTGGCGTGCTCAAGATAGAGGGTGACCTGCCGGCTCGCCTTATGTATTGGCGAAAGAAACTGAAGCTGCATTGGACAATTTCCTCTCTGCGCGTCTTCCTGTTAGTACGATATCGGACTATCCGAAATCGGATTATAGTCAACTGAAATGCCTTGTCAACTGGAGGGGAGGCACATTGGATCTGGAGCCCGGCATGGGCTATTGTGCCAAACGTCGTCGAGCGACCAGACGTCTTGTTTTTGTAGGAGTTTAACTATGCCAGGAATGTCTCATATTTCTCCCAAAGCCATCGTCAAAGATAGTCCTATTCACGGCCGAGGTCTGTTTGCTGCTGCGCCGATTGCCGCAGGGGAAATCGTCTGTGTGAAAGGTGGCTACATATTTAACCAAAAGACGCTCGACTCGATGCCTGATTGGTTTCGAGCGGCAGAGGTGCCCATTGGCGACGATCTGTTTATCGGCCCGGTGCGTGAAGAAGAGCGCGAGGGCTGCATGATCTTCAGTAACCATTCATGCGAGCCAAACATTGGTGTGCAAGGTCAAATCATCTTCGTCGCCATGCGCGACATCGCAGCTGGAGAAGAGCTGACCCACGACTGGGCCACAACCGACGATGAGGACTATCAACTGGATTGCAAGTGTGGCACAGCCGGATGTCGTAGAGTCATCACCGGGCAGGATTGGCGGAAGAAAGAGTTGCAGCAGAAATACAACGGCTACATGTCCTGGTACTTAGAGCGGAAGATCAAAATGTCCGGGGCCGGGAAGCGGAGATAGGAATCATAGGCCTTATCGCTTCATCGCCAAGGTCAAGCCGTCGCCCACCGTGAGCATGCTGAGCGTAATCCGCTCATCGCGAAATAGTTTTTGGTTCAACTGCCGGATTGCCACGGTGTCTTTGTCTTCTACATTGGGATCCGTGACTCTGCCCGACCAGATCGTATTGTCGATGGCGATCAGTCCTCCAGCGCGGACCAACTGCAAGGACCGTTCGTAGTAATTGTCGTAGTTGGTCTTGTCGGCATCGATGAAGGCGAAGTCAAAAGTCCCGGCCTCGTCGGCTTCGAGCAAGTGGTCCAAAGTCTCCAGCGCTGGGCCTAGTCGAAGATCGATCTTGTTGTCTACGCCGGCTTGCTTCCAGTAGCGCCGAGCGACGGCAGTGTATTCCTCGCTGATGTCACAGGCGATGACGCGGCCATCATTCGGTAGTCCCAATGCGACCCACAACGAGCTGTACCCCGTGAAGACACCTACCTCGAGGGTCTTCCTGGCACGAAGAACCTGAACCAGAAGCTGCATGAACTGGCCCTGATCGGGGCCGATCTGCATCTGCGCGTTTTTAAGTTGCTGTGTCTCTGCGCGCAATTGTCGCGCGGTCTCAGGCTCGCGAACAGACGTACTTATCAGATATTTGTAGGTTCTTTCGTCAATCGGGAAGTAGCGGGGTACTGCTAAATTGTTCATCTACGGCTCTCTTCTCAGGCGCGCCCAACGGCAAGGGCTGATGAGTGCTAATTTCTAAATTATCGTCCAGTATTTCGAATGGCTTGGCTAAAGTCAAAATGCGCGACTTGAGTGCTGGCGCAGTTTGAATCCCACCCACCGGAGTTGGTGGATGTTTTCAGGTTCGGCCTACGAAGAAGAACGCCGCCAAAAAACCGGAAATCACACCCAGGGCAGAAGCTGTGAAAAAACTCAAATTTTTCACAGCTTCGGCAGTTGCCGGATAGTTCAGATCCAAGATACAAATTAAACATCCAGTTTGTTTAGTAATCTGTGCTTATCCGTGAAAATCTGTGGCCAAGGTTTTTTCTTAAAACCCGGGTCACGCGAGCGACCAGTGGCATCAAAACGAAACTCGCTCGGTGAATGCATCGATGGAGTTAATTAATGGAATTGTCTGAGAGAAACAACGCAGGCGATCATGAACAGGTTGTGTTTTGTCGCGACCCTTCGGTGGGCTATCGTGGCATCATCGCAATTCATGACACGGCGCTTGGTCCGGCAGTCGGTGGCACCCGTTTCTGGAATTACGCTGATGAGGAGGAAGCGCTCAATGATGCGCTCCGTTTGTCGAGGGGCATGACTTACAAGAATGCGTTGGCGGGATTACCCTTCGTCGGCGGTAAGTCAATCATCATTGGTGATAACAGAACACTCAAACGCGAGGAGATCTTCCGCGCACACGGGCGATTCGTCGAGACGTTTGGCGGACGTTACATCACGGCGGAGGACGTCGGCACCAGCACATCTGATATGGAATATGTACGCCTGGAAACGGACCATGTTGCTGGTTTGATAGGTCGATCAGGTGATCCGTCGCCGGCGACGGCAAAGGGAGTCTTTCGCGCGCTTCAGGCGGCTGCAAGGTACCGATGGGGCTCCGACGAGGTGTCGGGAAGGACCATCGCTGTGCAGGGTTGCGGCAATGTAGGCTATCACCTGTGCGGTGAACTGCATCACGCGGGAGCAAAGCTCATTATCACGGACATTGAGCCAGCGAGGGTGCAGCGCATTGAGAGTGAGTTTAATGCCACGCGGGTCCAGCCCGAAGAGATTTACGGAGTTGCGGCCGACATCTTTGCTCCGTGTGCGCTTGGGGGAATCATCAATGATAAGACCGTGCCGCAACTGAATGTTGAAATTGTTGTGGGCGCGGCTAACAATCAACTTTTGGAAATCAAGCACGGCGACATGCTTGAAGATCGAGGCATCCTTTACGCGCCTGACTACGTCGCTAATGCGGGTGGGATCATCAACGGTTGCATTGAGCTACTCGGCTGGGAGCCCTCATTTTCATTTAGTAAGATCCAGGGGATCTACGACACGTTGCTAAGCATTTTTGAGATCGCGAAGGTAGACAGAATACCCACCTACCGGGCGGCCGATCGCCTCGCCGAGCATCGCCTGGCAGCAGCGCGAGGACACCACCACCAGTGAAGAGCTTGAGCCAATCGCCCAAAACTGACCCACCCCCACAGCTTCTGGACTTGACAAGCATATAGATAGTTGTATATATATCTTAATCGGAAGGGGCACGTAGATCTAATGGACACGAATCAATTTCAGCGAATAGCGAAGGCCCTGGCCGACCCGCGCCGGTTCGAGATCTTCGGCAAGATTACCGGATCCGGCAAAGAGATGTGTTGCGGCGATGTGGTTGAGTGTTTCTCTGTAGCGCAGCCGACTGTGTCGCACCATCTCAAAGAGCTTACTGATGCGGGATTGATAGAAACCCGCTCAGAAGGACAGTTCAAGTTCTTGCGTGCCCGCATTGACGTTTTGGCCGAGTATCTCAGCGAAGTTGAGCGTCGTCTCAACCTGCCGGCAGCCAAAGAGCGCACCAGGGCAAAAAGCGCTGGAAGGCAAAAATCAGCCAAAGCATAGTAAGGAGGGTATCGGTAAAAAGATCGAATGGCAGGTAATTTCAGTTTTGGGTATAGGTGATTGTACATATGTACAGCTACCAAATAGTGCGATTTAGAAAAAGAGGAGAGTTACATTCATGAGTGAAGGTATTAGAGAAGTGAGCGACGCATCTTTCGAGAATGAAGTGCTTCAGTCGGAAAAACCAGTGCTGGTGGACTTTTGGGCTGAATGGTGCGCACCGTGCCGAATGATGACGCCGACCATTGAGGCAGTGGCCATTCAGTACAAGGAGAGTGCGCTGGTGGTTAAGCTCAACGTTGATGAGAACCCATCCATCTCGCAACGTTACGGCATCAAGGGCATTCCCACGTTCATTCTCTTCAAGGACGGGCGTGAAGAAGAACGGCTGGTCGGGGCGACAAGCCGCGAGACAATTGGGCGCCTATTGGACGAGCACGTTAGCGGCGCTGCGGCGGCGTGAGACGCCATTGAGGCCATGGAGCGCGGGCATCCTGCCCGCTCTCGCCTTTCACCACCCAGTGCGTGGCAAGTGCGGGCAGGGATGCCCGCGCTCCACTCGCCTGAGCGATTGCCAACCACCCTGTCCACTTGCAACAATATTAGCCAGTCTCAGAGCCAGAGTATTCCGTGCCCGACACGAGCAGGTCATCACCTTATTTCTGGCTGTGCGAGTTTACAACTCTTAACATTTTTTTACCGGCCCTTGACACAGCTTGACACGCACCAGCGTATGCTTTCGCCCGCATAACCTGGAACCCTACGGAGGTTGGAATGAAGTCGAAAGGAAGACGACTATTCAGCAGCAACAACCGTTTGCGGTTCATGCTCACTCTCGGCCTGGCGGTGGTCCTGCCCGCGGCGGCGCTCATCTTCGTCAATTTCCACTACTTGAAATCCATCAAGCACGGAAACAAGGTAGCGGCCATTATCCATCGCGACTTCCAGTACGTCCTTGGCATATCGGAGAAGAAGATCAACCAGAAGGCCTACACGATGGCGGAGCAAGCCAGGGACCTTTTCCCCTCCGCCGATAGCGGCACAGATTCGGAGAAAGAAAAGCAACTTGATCTGATTCTTGCAAAGAGTCCGTGGCTGGCGCACGTGTTTCTCTTCGACGCTGACAAAGGCCTTATTTTTCGTTCACGTCCGGAACAATTGGCGGATCAGTTCTATCGTGGGGAGCACGACCGCCTGGCTAGACTATACGGTGGGTGGTTCGGCATGGAAGGCAGGGAGCTGGTCGGAGAGGCGCATAATAAATCCAAGCCGATTAGCTGGTACGGAGGCGCGGTTAAGCGCCCTGATGGACTCTCTTACACGACCAGTGCGTTTTTCGTCTTTCCGCAGCTCCCCAGGGAGCGAGCCGTGTTGGGCGGCGTAAGCTTCGATCCCGATTACCTGAAGCAAACGTTCTTTCCGGAAATGCTCGACGAGTTGATCACGCAGAAATTGTCAGAGGATAAGGAAGACCCGCTTGCCATGATGGTCTATCCCGTGGAGTCGGAGGGTGGGAACGGAAACAAGCCGTTCTCAACATCGACTGGTTGGGGAGAAGGGAAGGCCGAGGTTACGCACAACCTGGACGATGTTTTCCGCGGACTGGCATTAGGCATCAAGTTTCAGGGCACGACCGTTGAAGCGATTGGTCGCCGCTGGCTGCTCCAGAGCTTCCTTATCCTTGGAGCGCTTTCTGTATTGATGGTCGGTGGTTTGGTTTTCACTTACCGCAGCGTCAACAAAGAAGTGGCACTGGCCCGCCTGAAGTCAGACTTCGTATCCAACGTCTCGCACGAATTGCGCACGCCGTTGGCGTTGATCCGGCTATACGCTGAAACTCTCGAACTCGGACGCATCACGACCCAGGAAAAGAAGGAAGAGTATTACCGCATTATCCGCAAAGAGAGCGAGCGGCTGACCGCATTGATCAACAACATACTCGATTTTTCCCGCATCGAGGCCGGGCGCAAGGAGTACGACTTTCGCGAGACGGACATTGCAGAACTGGTCCGCAACACACTCGATGCCTACCGCTATCAAATCGAGCAACAGGGTTTCGCATTCGAGCAGAACATTGACTCGAATATCCCGGCCGTTCGTGTTGACCGAGAAGCCATCGCCCGCGCACTCGTTAACCTTGTCAATAACGCGCTGAAATATTCGGCTGATGAAAAGTTCCTGGGCGTCAAACTGTACAAAGACAATGCTGTTCTGAAACTTGAAGTGATGGATCGCGGCATCGGCATAACCCGTCGCGAGCAGTCCAAGATCTTCGAGAAGTTCTACCGGACCGGCGACCCGTTGGTCCACAACACTCGCGGCAGCGGCTTGGGTCTATCACTGGTCCGGCACATCACCCATGCGCATGGAGGCGAGGTGCAAGTGGAAAGTACACCAGGAAAAGGCAGCAAATTCACTCTATCGTTACCGCTGGCGGCGGCCATGCAGTAGTCCGACGAACGTGTACAACAAGGACGGACTTCATGATGAAATCAAAAACCAACTTTAATTCGCGACCAAGAGGCCGCGCGTACGATTCCAGATCTGGTACTGCTCAGCCGACCAGCGACGCCGGTGCGAACGGTAAAAGAACCCGCATTTTGATTGTCGAGGACGAACCTGCAATGGTGGCCGGCCTGCAAGATAACTTCGAGTACGAAGGCTACGAAGTTATCAGTGCCGACGACGGAATTGCAGGCCTCGAGCGCGCCTTGGCGGACGATCCTGACCTGGTAGTTCTTGACGTGATGATGCCCAGGTTGAGTGGCCTCGACCTTTGTAAACAGCTGAAAGCCAAGCGGCCGTCAGTACCGATCATAATGTTAACGGCGCGCGGCCAGGAGATTGACAAGGTAGTTGGACTCGAACTGGGGGCTGATGACTACATTACGAAGCCGTTCTCAGTGCGGGAACTGATGGCCCGCGTGAAGGCAGTGCTGCGACGGGCATCGCCGCCGACGGCTGCACCGGAAATTTATCGCTTCAGCGATGTCGAGGTTAGCATTCGCAGCAATGAGGTGCGGCGTGCCGGTTCACCCGTCGAGCTCTCTTCTAAAGAGTTTGCACTGCTGGCTTACTTCATCTCGCATCCCGCCGAGACGCTTAGCCGGGATCGTCTGTTGGATGCGGTGTGGGGTTACGACAATTATCCCAACACGCGGACAGTTGATACTCACATCGTTCACCTGAGGCAGAAGCTGGAACCGCATCCGGAAGAACCGCGCTTCATTCTGACCGTCCACGGCAGTGGCTACAAGTTTGTTGGCTAGATTTTGTTGACTCGATAAGCTCAAGGTTCTCTCTCATGAGTGATTCAGTACTCAGTCGCGGGCTTGCGACACGACGGGCAGTCGATGTTCGGATCCCTCCGCCACCACAACGCAATTCAATAAACCGGAGACGGCAGTTGGAACTGAAGCTCGCGGCGGTTCAGAAGGATTACGCCGACTTGCACACTGCTCTCGTCGAAGCCGCGCAAGTGTACAGGGGTTTGTGCGCTCCCCACCTGGTACGGTACCAGGACTTCGAGATCGCCAGCGAAACGTTCGCAGTACGTCACGTGCCGGGTGACTTTTTCACGATCGAGGAAACGAGCACCGGCGTGGTTCTCGCTTTGGGTGATATCTGCGGCAAGGGCTTGGCGGCGGGAATGTGGACTACGCATCTGGTGAGTCTAGTCAGCACGCACACAGTGGCCAGCCCCGAGCCGGAGATAATCGTGGGGGGCGTGAACCTTGATCTCTGTCGGATCTCGGCGGCGCCGCTGGCCAGCCTGTTCCTGGCGAAACTCGATCCGCGCACCGGCAGACTGGATTACTGCAGTGCAGGGCATCCGCCTGCGTTGCTGTTGCGCGCAGATGGACAGTTGGAATCGCTTTCCGAGGGTGGACCGTTGCTGGGTGTTGTTGCCAGGGCTTCGTTTGATCGCGGAAGCGTGCAACTGCTTTCCGGCGATATACTACTGGTTTGCTCAGACGGAATCCTCGAGTCTTTTAATGATTCGGACGAAGAGTTTGGCACCGAGCGCCTTGAGGCGCAGCTCCGCGGCGTTCAAAGCGGCTCAGCGGATGCGGTACTCTTTTCGGTGTTGGGCGCCGTGCAGGATTTCGCGGCTCCGCGCCCGTTAGTAGACGACATGTCGCTAGTCGTCGTAAGTCACCGCGCTCAACACAGCGCAAAAGACCAGAACATTCAATAATAAATGAAAGGACAACATTCATGGCAAAAGTAAAACCAATTCCAGACGGGTACCACTCGGTAACACCGTATTTGATTATCAAAGGAGCTGCAGACGCCATCGAGTTTTACAAGAAAGCGTTCGGCGCAACGGAACTGTTTCGCATGCCCCAGCCGGACGGAAAAGTGGCCCATGCTGAGATCAAGATTGGCGACTCCCCGATCATGCTTTCCGATGAGCACCCGGAATTAGGCTATACCAGCCCGACAACACTCGGTGGCACGCCGGTGAGCATCATGATCTACGTGGATGATGTAGATACGATCTTCAAGCAGGCTATCGCAGCCGGCGGCGAACAGCAAAAGCCGGTGCAAGATCAGTTTTACGGTGATCGCTCCGGCAGCTTGAAGGATCCATTTGGACACGTGTGGCACGTTTCGACACACGTCGAAGATGTGTCGCCTGAGGAAATAGACAAGCGCGCGGCGGCTGCGCACGGTGGTGGTAACTGAAGAACTTGTATCGCTTTGTAGGGGATTGGTTGCCGGGTTGGCAACAAAAAAGCATGTGAAATCGTAACGTAATTAAGCTTGAATTAGGTTGTGATCGGGCAGACCCTGGATGATCAATCAGGGAATCTAGAGACTTGAGCTAAGAGAGAGCATTGCTATGAAATACGATCAAGGCTTGTCTTATCGTCTGGCAGTTCTGATTTTCGCGGTCGGACTCTCGGCAATCTTTTTGACTGGCTGCGTGAATAAGGCGCAACAGAACTTCGAACGACCGCCATCTCCTGTTCAGGTAACTGTCGCTGTCACTCAAGACGTGCCAACCTACCTGGACGCGATTGGCAAAACCGTTGCCCGGGAAGTCGTCTCAATCCAGCCGCAGGTCTCAGGCCGCATCGTTAAGATCCATTTCACTGACGGCGCCAACGTGAAGAAGAACGACATGCTTTTCACGATTGATCCGAGGCCCTTCGAGGCAAATCTCAGGCAGGCCCAGGCCAACCTTGCCCGAGACGGGGCGCAGAAGAAACAGGCTGAGGCGAATCTGGCAAGGGAAATTGCGCAGGCGAAGTGGGGATTAGCTCAGGTTGAACGGTATCGCGCGTTAGTCGAGCAGGGCGTTGTTCCCCGGGAGCAGTACGAACAAATCCGAGCGAACTATGACTCTCTTAAGGCGAACGTGGAAGCCGCTCGCGCAGCAGTGGGCAGCGCGGGTGAAACGATCAAAGTGGATGCAGCGGCCATTGAGAGCGCGAAGGTCCAACTCAGTTACTGCTACATCCGCTCACCCATTGACGGTCGGGCCGGGCAGCGGCTCGTAGACCTCGGGAACGTCGTCAATCCTGGGGGCTCAAGCAATAACGAATCTGGTACTGGCAATTCAAGCAATTCTCTGTTGGTTATCGAACGTCTGGATCCGATCTACGCTGACTTCACCATCTCGCAAAACAATCTAACAGCAGTGCAACAGCAGATGCGGGCGGGCATTCTAAAAGCTGAAGTGCGCCTTCCGGATACGGGGGATGCGGCGGTCGTCGGCCAACTCACGTTTCTCGACAATGCGGTTCAGAATGCGACCGGCCAGGTGACTCTTCGCGCAACGATTCCCAATGTTGGGCATCAATTCTGGCCGGGCCGGTTCGTTAACATTCGCCTGGTTTTGAGCACAATCCACAGCGCGGTACTCGTTCCTGCATCCGCACCACAGATGTCCGCCAACGGATCATTCGTCTACGTCGTTAAGCAGGACTCGACGGCTGAGCAGCGTGCGGTGTCGTTAGGCCAGCGACAGGGAGATCTGATCGTGGTCGAGAAGGGAGTAGAGCCCGGCGAACGTGTTGTGACAAATGGCCAGCTCGGCGTCACGCCCGGTGGCAAGGTCGTTATCGAACAACCGCGTGACGCGGGCAGCCCCGCAACGGCAACCGGGAACGGGTCAAAGTCATGAATCTCTCTGAACCCTTCATCCGCCGGCCCGTAATGACCGCGGTGTTGACCCTCTCAGTAATCCTGTTTGGAGTGCTGAGTTACTTTCAACTTCCGGTGAACGATCTACCGGCGGTGGACTATCCCGTCATCCAGGTGCAGGTTGGATATCCGGGAGCAAGTCCCGATACGATCGCCAACAACATCGCCACGCCCCTTGAACGACAATTCATGCAGATAAACGGGCTGGAGATTGTTACCTCGCAGAGTACTCAGGGAGTCGCGACCTTTACTCTCCAATTTGCGCTCGAAAAGAACATCGATGCCGCTGCCACGGACGTGCAGACAGCAATCTCTCAGGCTATCGGCAGCCTTCCTGCAGACCTGCCCTCGCCGCCGACATACTCCAAGAGCAATCCCAACGATCAGCCGATCATGTATATCGCGATGACCAGCGACTCGGTCACGCCAGGGCAGCTTTATGACTATGCCAGCACGCAGGTGGGCCAACGCCTTAGCATCCTGCCGGGTGTCTCGCGAGTAAACGTTTACGGAACTAAGTCTGCTATTCGCATCAAGGCTAACCCATCGGCCATGTGGGCGCGCGGCATTTCGATTGACGATCTGAGCGCTGCCATTAAAAGCGGAACAAGCTACACCGGAGCTGGCCAATTGGACAGCGATTCTGGCACTGCGATACTCCGCCCGCAGGGTCAACTGGAAAGCGCTGAACAATATGGCAACCTGATCGTCGGCGGCACCAGTGCCGCGCCCGTATATCTGCGCGACGTCGCCACGGTTAAGGACTCCGTCCAGGACGAGCGTGTAAACATGCGGTTTTGGGTGCGTGGTTATGCAGTGCCCTCCGCGACGGTGATCGTAGCGGTCAATCGCCGGGCCGGCGCCAACGCCGTGGAGGTGTCCAGGAGCATTAATGGGGTTCTGCCGATAGTCAGCGCGGAGTTGCCGGGTTCGATTCGAGTTACACCTATTTATGATCGGTCGCAGAACATCGTTCACTCGGTCGCCGACGTGCAGATGACTCTGATCATTGCGTTCGTGCTGGTGGTGATGGTGATTTTTGCTTTTCTAGGCAGGGTGACGGACACGCTGATTCCGGTGGTCGCGTTACCGCTGTCTTTGCTCATCACTTTCATCGCAATGCGCGCGCTGGGTTACAGCCTCGACAACTTATCGTTGATGGCCCTGACGCTGGCGATCGGGTTTCTGGTAGACGATGCGATAGTCTTCCTGGAAAACACCGTGCGCCGAATGGAGCGTGGCGAGCAACCGTTCGAAGCAGCCATCAGCAGCGCGAAGGAAATCAGCTTCACGATCTTGTCGATGACCATCTCGCTCGCGGCGGTCTTCATACCGCTGGTGTTTATGTCTGGGCTGGTGGGACGCATCTTCCGCGAATTCGCCATCACGATTGTCATTGCGATCTTAGCTTCCGGTTTGGTGTCGCTGACGCTTACGCCCCTGATGTGCGCCCGGCTGTTGAAGGAGCGTGGCGAGGGATCGAAGAAGACCTGGGTGGAGCGCGTGATCGGAGGCATCGAGAAGCGCGTCCTGGCAATGTATGGCGGATCGCTGTGGTGGTTTCTGCGTCACCGTTGGATCTCGCCTGTGATATGGGTCGCGTGTCTTGCCGGCACGATCTGGCTGTTTGTGCTGGTGCCGAAAGCGTTCCTGCCGCCCGGAGACAGCAGCGTCATCTTTGGCGCGTTCATCGCTCAGGAAGGATCGTCCCCAAAACAGATGCAAGCTCTTCAGGATCGCGTTGACCAGATATTGCAACAGGATCCGAATGTCATCACCGACTTTACGATGACTGGCGCTACCGGATTTTTGGCGTCGAACCAGGGCATCACGTTTACTTTCATTAAACCACCCGCGGAACGAAAGCCAATTGGCGAGGTGACTGCCGAGATGATGGGTAAGCTCAACTCGATTCCCGGAGTGATGACCTTCCTGCGCCCGTTTCCCGTTCTGGAGATCAGCACCGGAGTTACCAGCCAGCAGCAAGGCCAGTACGCTTTCACAGTTTCCGGGGCTAATCCAAACCAAGTCTATGACGTGGGCCAAAAGCTGATGGGCAAGCTCATGGAGTTTCCGGGCTTCCTTACGGTGTCCTCAGACTTTTACAGCAACACGCCGAACCTAAACATCGACCTTCATCGCGATCAGGCAAAAACTTATGGCGTCTCTGAGGCGCGAATTCTGACTCTGCTTCGCAACGCTTACTCGCAGAATTATCTCTACCTGATCAAGAAGCCGGAGGACCAGTATCAAGTCATTCTGGAGATGCAAGACTCGGCTCGCGAGAGGCCGGAAGACCTTTCTCTGCTCTATATCAAATCCGACGACGGTCAACGTCTCGTGCCCCTCAGCGAACTGGTCTCGTGGAAATCGACGCTGGGTCCCCAGGTGGTGAATCACCTGAACCAGTTCACGAGCATGACGCTCTTCTTTAATCTCAAGCCGGGCATAGCTCTCGGCGATGCGACGAATTTCATCAGCAAAGCAGCGGCGGAGATTGTACCGCCCGGTGTGCGCGCGGAATTGCAGGGAGAGGCGCAGACCTTTAGCAACACCGTCAGCAGCTTAACTATCCTGATGGCTTTAGCTGTCTTCGTCATGTACGTGATTCTGGCCATCTTGTATGAAAGCTACGTGCATCCCCTGACGGTGTTGTCGACGCTTCCCACGGCGCTGGTTGGTGGTCTCTTAACGCTCGTTTTGTTTGGCCAGCAAGCCTCACTCTACGCATTTGTCGGCATGTTCATGCTGATGGGAATTGTAAAGAAGAATGGAATCATGATCGTCGATTTCGCGCGCCAGCGAGTAGATGCCGGTGAGCCCGCCGAGCAAGCCATTCACGACGCCTCGATGGATCGCTTCCGGCCGATCCTGATGACCACACTCGCCGCGGTGTTCGGCGCAATTCCGATCGCGCTGGGTTACGGGGCCGATGGTTCTTCACGCCGGCCGCTGGGTCTGGTCGTGGTTGGCGGTCTGGTCGTGTCGCAATTCATCACGCTTTACATCACCCCGGTCATTTACCTCTACCTTGAGCAGATTCAGGAAAATGTCCTGGACCGCACGTCCTTCTTCCGTTCGCGCCGCTCTCGAAAACCCGGCGGCGGTGACAGCCGGCGTCCGGAATCTCTACCACCCGACCTCGCAACCGGAGACTGAGACGGCTATTGTTACCTCATGAAGGCGTATTGCTCGCGGATCTCTACGGCAACAAGATCTTCATGAGCCAGGAGCCATAGTTGTGGGCAGTCTAGCCATCGCGCATCAGCGACTTAACAACCAGCGTCTGTCTTCCCGGGGCTTGAAGAAGCCGGCCGATGTCGTGCAGTGGTTGGGGGCGGTCCAGGCCCAGGATTACTACGCTGCGAAGTGGGCCCTCGGGCAACGAATGCAGGATGCGTCCGACGATGATATCGAAGAGGCGTTCACCAAAGGCGAGATCCTGCGAACTCACATCATGCGTCCCACCTGGCATTTTGTCGCCCCGGCCGACATCCGCTGGCTGTTGAAGCTTACAGCTCCGCGTGTACATGCGGCGAACCGTTATTACTATCGTCAGCTCGAACTCGACGACGCTGTCGTCAAACGTTGTAACAAGGTGATTACAAGGGCGCTCCAAGGCGGCAGGCATCTCACTCGCGAGTCGTTAAGAAGTGCGATTCAGAAAGCAGGCATAGCGACTGGCAGCCCTTTACGCGTCGCGTATATTCTGCATCGCGCCGAACTCGATCGCGTCATCTGTAGCGGCGCAAGGAAGGGCAAACAATTCACCTACGCGCTGTTGGAGGAGCGCGTTCCCAAGGCCAAAACCCTTTCCCATGACGAAGCGTTGGCGGAGCTGACACGTCGCTACTTTACGAGTCACGGACCGGCAACAGTGCAGGATTTCGTTTGGTGGTCAGGACTCACCACAGCCGATGCAAAAGCCGGCCTCAAAATGGTCCAAAACGATCTTCTCCAGGAAGTTATCAAACACAAGACCTACTGGCTTTCGTCGTCTTCGGCAAACAAAAAACGGATTTCGCAGGTTGCCTATCTTCTGCCGGCGTTCGACGAATACCTCATCGCTTACAAGGATCGGAGTGACGCGCTGGCACCCGCGTTCAATCAAAAGAGCGTTGTTGGTAACCTCGGTTTTGACGCGCCATTAGTTCTTGGCGGCTATGTAGTTGGGGCCTGGAAGCGTACTCTCACAAAGAGTTCGGTGATAGTAACGGTCCGTCCCTTCGCGCCGCTCAACGGAGCCGGCAAACAAGCTGTCACCAGCGCCGTTCGTCGCTATGGTGCATTTCTCGGCATCAAGGCTGAAATAAGAACATGAAGTGTATAATTGTCGTATTCCTTTGAAAACATGTGATGGGAGCAGCAATATGTACTGCCCACGATGCGGATCCAATCAAAGCGAAGAGTTGAAGTTCTGTACATTTTTCATTGGTGGATTCAAGTTTGAAGTGCAACATGTATTTGTGGCCGAAACGGCGCCGACTTGTTTGCTTTTCAGTGCACTCCGTGTCTCCGTAGTAAAAAGAAACCGTTAATCACCACGGAGGCACGGAGTGCACCGAGAACAGGCTGCTCGATTCTCTGATCCACGTTTACCGCGTTCTTCCGCAGCTCTTTAGGCGTCTTCCACCGTCGCTGACGCGACGGAATTGTTACGCCGACTCAATCCCGGCCTTGAAACGCCGGGCTAAACTCATCCGGACGCTATCGCGTCGAAAAACTGCAAATGTGACTCAGGTCGATCACGACCTGTTGCACTTCCAAATTGAATTCGCGATCCACCAATGACAAATGAAAAATGATCCCGGTTTGGCTGAGAATTGACATTCTTTCGTTACACCTCGGGTGTTCAATTTATTTTCCTGGCGATGACTTCCTGTGCCCTGACTGAGAGGCCGCGGCGCATAATGTTATGAGAAACCTGATTGGAAGATGGAGGTGAAGATTATGCAAGTGAAAGAAGTAATGACTACCGACCCGACATGTTGTACGTCAGACACCACTCTGCAAGAGGTCGCCCAGATGATGGTCAACCACGATTGCGGCGAGATACCCGTGGTCGAGAATAGGGAGAACAAGCTGCCCATTGGCGTTATTACCGATCGCGATATTGTCTGCCGCACCGTCGCGCAGGGACTCAATCCTCTTGACTTGACGGTTGCCGATTTTATGAGCAAGCCCTGCCTGACAGTAACTCCCGAGATGAGCCTGGAGCAGTGCGCCAGGATTCTGGAAGAGAATCAGATTCGCCGGGTTCCTGTGGTTGATGCGGCCGGCAGGTGTTGTGGCATTGTCGCACTCGCTGACATTGCTCTGCGTGCGCGCCAGGATGTCGTCGCCGAGGTGGTCAGGGAAGTATCAGAACCGAGCGCGGCGGCGTCGGCAGCTGGTAAGTGAGCGACAACTACTAAAATATTGTGATTTATAGAAATCGAACTGAAGCTGGACGGCATTTGGCCACAGAGCTTATGGCTTTTGCTAATCGTCCAGACGTAATCGTGCTTGCCTTGCCCCGGGGTGGAGTGCCTGTCGCTTTTGAAGTAGCCAAAGCGCTTGATGCTCCCCTTGATGTTTTTCTTGTCAGAAAATTAGGCGTCCCCGGTCATGAGGAACTGGCGATGGGGGCTATTGCCTCGGGAGGCGTGCGCGTACTCAACGAGAACATTGTGGCCTATCTGGATATCCCTGACTCAATCATCGAAACGATTGCCGCAAACGAGCTCAGCGAATTGGAACGACGCGAGCGAGCCTATCGTGGCGACCGTCCCCCACCCGACGTGCAGAATCGCGACGTGATCCTGATTGACGACGGTCTCGCTACAGGTTCAACCATGCGCGCCGCGGCCGCCGCACTACGAAAACAAGGGCCGAAGAGGATTATTGTGGCCGTTCCGGTTTCTGCACGTCAGACGTGCGACGAGTTTCGCAGTGAGGTGGATGAGGTTGTTTGCGCTGTTACACCGGAGCCTTTCCGCGGCGTGGGCCTGTGGTACGAAGACTTCTCCCAGACCACGGACGAGGAGGTTAGCGAACTGTTAAAGCAGAGCTGGCAAGGTCAGCAGCAGCGCGCTGCGTCACAGGCAAGTTAGGCATGTTGGATCAATCTTACGCAGTTTTGTTGCGATCAATGCTGAAGCGCGATGCGCATGTCAATTCGCCCGCATCTTGGGCACGTATGTGTTTCCTTGAGCGTCCCACCGAAGACTGGGTCTAGAGTCGCTGGATCGTCGCTGGCGTAGTCAATCTTGGTAGCGTGGTGATTCATTTCAGCACCACAGTCGGGACATATCATCTTGTCTGACTGCGACATGGCTCTGCTCCTTTTCTCAAGAGCTCATTAGCTTCTTGAGCTGATTTTGAAAGTAACCTCGCCAGCTTTCCGGTAGAGCATCGACTTGAATAACGCGACGCAGCAATTCAACGTTGTGCTTCTCGCTGGTATATAGTCGCGTGACGTCGCTGACCCTTACACCCTTCTTGTCCCTTTCGACTAGTTCGATCGGATCGCCGGCGCCGATTTCACCTTCCCGTAACACGGCAAAGTAGAAGCCCGTGCGTCCGCTAACGAGGAATCTCTTGATAATGTCGGACCGACCAAACCTAATTCCGAGCTTGAAGCAAGGCATGCGCGGCTCCGTAATCATGACTAGAGCGCTGCCAACGCTAAACTTGTCGCCGATATTCAGCTCCCCTTCCGCCAGACCCGACGTCGTGAAGTTTTCACCAAACATTCCCCAGGGCAGTTCCATATCGGGCAGTTCTTGCCTCCAAAAGACGTAGTGTTCAGAGGGGTAGACGTATACCGCCTTGCTTGGTCCGCCATGGACGGAAAGATCGGCCTGGCGGTCACCGTCGAGGTTGAGCGTTCCGAGTTTGAGGCGACGCGACACAGGCTCCTTGAAGATTCCGGTCGAAACTGGATTATCCTTGTGCATAACGAGCCGGGGAAGACCGACGTTGACTGAGAGGAGTTTCATATCAGCCCTCAAATTGATACGTTCTCGCGGCCGTAACGCAGCACCTTACTCATCCAAATCAACTCGCCGAGAAACTTGTCGACGCGCCTGACGTAAGACTGGTCAAGCAAGCCTCCGCCTTCGTCGAAAAGCTTTTGCGCGGCCGAGAAGTTTACGTCCCAAAAGATCGTCACCAGGCCAAGCTCTCTAAAGACCGGTAACAGGTTCTCGATTACTCGGGTCCCACCAAAGCCGCCGGCGGAAACGCCACACACGCCCACTGCTTTATGGATGTACTCTTTCAGATTCGAATCGAGCGCGTGCTTAAGCAAACCCGGATAGCCATGGTTGTATTCCGGAACCACCAGCACGAGTGCGTCGGCTCGCGCGCAAGTTGCTGAAAACCGGGCGTCCTTGATTGCCTCCCCGGCATCCTCCGTCGTCAATTTCATTTTCCGAATATCAATAAGCTCCGTCTCTACGCCTTCACGTTTCAGCACTTCGCCGAAGACAAACTTAGCTACGTTTTCACTCGTTCGCCCTTGTCGAGTTGTGCCCAGGATTACGGGAATGAAAAGGGGTCGGTCTGACATTGGTTGAGGTCCTGTTAAGTTCAGCGCCATTCAATTCAGTACGGGGAGCGGTAGAGGGTGTGTGAAAACTAAAAAAGAACCTACAGCAATTTGCAGGTCAGGAAGGCGGACCCCGTCCCCGCTCTTACGACGAAACCAAACTCATCTAGACTAACACCTCAATTCATTTTCACCATCCAAAGAGCTTCCTCAGATGGCTCGCAAATCGGTCGAACGTCAATCTCCCCAGCGTTGCTGCGTGGCTTTCAAGCTTGAGGCGGGGACAGGGTCCACCTTCCTGACCTGCAAATTACCGTAAGCTTCTTTTGGGTTTTCAAGATGACGTGGTGAATTCAAGAAATACTGTCAAGCTGAGCTAAGGCAGCGACGTTACGGCTTACTGCCAGATATGACAGGAAGGCACTGACGTCTGCGGCAGCTAGGTCCGACGGATGTCGCTTAGAATTGAAGACTATGTACTGTTTGATCCAATGAATATAAGACTGCTTGCTCAAAGAGTTTGGGCATGTGAGGGTTCCTCTTTGGCGAGTCCAGGGGTAAGGGCTGGTTACCACGCCTAATGCTTGCAGCGACCCGAATATTCTAGAAAACGAGTTGAGCGCAAGGTATTATACGTCCGAATGGACGTTTTACAACAAGGCTGTTCGGCCGTTCAATCATATTGTTATGCGCTTGCCCTTTGCTGAGAAACCACTGTTGAACTCAGCCTCATTCAATATCGTAGTAGCTCTTAGGAGGTGAAAGCTAATGTATTGTTCATCGTGCGGCGTGGCTGTCGCGCAAGGCTTGAGCTACTGCAATTATTGTGGCGCAAAGTTGAGTGGTGCCAAGGGCGATGGCATGATCAAATCGCCAGAAGTGAGACCTGAAACCCTCGTAGGGGCGATGACATTTACCTTCGGCTTCGGCCTTGTAGCTATCACTGTTTTGATCGGGGTGATGAAAGCCGTGCTCCACTTTGAGGTCGGGCAGATTCTCGCTTTCACGCTGCTGAGCTTTCTGATAATGCTTTCACTCGAAGGTGTATTCGTTCGACTATTATTGCGTCGCAAGCGTGGCGCTGAGGAATCGGGTGATACTGTGCCATTGAAGGGGCAATCAACAAACGAGCTTGATGCGGCACACGAGCAAGTGCTGCCAGAACCCATGCCCAGCGTGACCGAGCACACTACCCGCGCGATTGAGCCGATCTACGGCGAGCGAGCATCAAAATGAAGAATCGTCCTTAAGCCACGCCGCGCATAACAAGCGCTTGCAGCTGACGGCGCGATAGCATGTTTCCGCCGATTCAGAGGACATGAGCATCCTGGACGGACGCGACGATCGGCAACGCGCGGAATTGATCGGAGAGCGGCTGAGGCATTGGAAGTCGATGACGAACGCCTGAGATCAGCGCACTGGACGCGCTCCGACTAAGGTCCTTGTGTTCCTTCCTCCGATATTGGCTCTTGAACTCGCTTCTCACTTGGATAACGAACGAGGCGACGCGTTTTCGACAGAAAAGGTATCGGGCAACTCACAAAGCGTCAAAGTTATCGAACCGTGTGGCAGAAATGTTTTTCACAAAAAGGCTTGACAGGATCGGTGGTCCTGTCTTATACAAGGAGGGTTGCGCGATTGCATGAGTAATCGCCGAGAGGAAAAATTCCAATGTTGACGGGCTGGACATACAGAGAACATACGACCAAGCGGCAGACGTGCGCCGCCATGCGTGGCGTGTGTTTACGGGTCGGTCTGGGCTTGTCACCGGTCAATACGTTTGGCGGCAGACGCCGGCAAAAACAGGCCCAGTCCATAGATAGCCGTCGTATCAGGCATTAATCAGCGGGAGCGGACTCCCGCTCCCAAATCTCAAAGAAAAATCGCGAGAATTGTAAGGAGCGGGCAGCTTCCCTGGGAGGCTTAAAGCCCGCTCCTTTCGTTTTTTGACAATCGAAGTACCTTTTTATGTGAACAGGTGGCACAGACTTCAGTCTGTGATTGTGGCAATTAACTCATAGCCTGGGAGTCTGTGTCACTGAGATGAGATGAAGGCAGGGAGCCTTCAACGGATGACGACGCCGTTGCTTTGCGAGCGTGTCGAGCGTCGCCATCCTAAGGAGAAGTGTGCCTCGAAGTGTGTTCGCGGCATTGTTCTCTCTGCCTTCATCTGTTTTTTAGTACAAAGAAAGGAATTGCGCAATCCGAAAATCCGCAATTCGCAATTCGAAATTCTTTTGCATGTGTGGCTGAGCAGCAAAAGCACCTGACTGTAAATCAGGCGTCCGAAGTGACTTCGTAGGTGCGAGTCCTACCGCATGCACCAAGTCATTGCCAATGCATGGAATTGCCAATTGCCAATTGCCAATTGCCAATTGGTCTCTGATCGTCGCTTGCTTGATTAACAGACCTCCTCCTTGCAAAGCGAGCCATTCGGCAATTGGCAATTGGCAATCGGAAATTTCTCGGAAGGGTAGCCTAACTGGTAAGGCAGTAGTCCCGAAAACTACCGAAAAGAATTTCGGATTTCGAATTTCGGATTTTGTGTCATGAATCTGAACGTTTTTTACAAGAACACACAAAATCCGAAATCCGCAATCCGCAATCCGAAATTCCTCCTAGGGATGAACGCGAAATGGTAAGCGGACTGATTTTCAATCAGTTGATTTGCGAGTTCGAGTCTCGTCATCCCCGCCAGATCATTGCCAATTTCCAATTGCCGATTGCCGATTGGTCTGAGCGGCTGCGACTTCAATTTCTTCAAGCAAGAACTCAAGACCGAGGCTCCAACAAAATCAAATTGGCAATCGGCAATCGGAAATCGGCAATTCGGGGGGCTGTAGCTTAGCAGGAATAAAGCGCTGCACTGTCGATGCAGAGATCGCGAGTTCAAGTCTCGTCAGCCCCGCCAGCAAGCCAATTGGAAATCGGCAATTGGCAATCACAAATCACAGGCGTCAGTAGCCAAATTGGATCAAGGCACCTGCCTCTTAAGCAGGGGATTGTGAGTTCGAGTCTCACCTGGCGCACCAAACGAGGAATTGCGGATTTCGAATTGCGAATTGCGGATTTCTGGAAGGCCCAGTCACAATCAATATAGGAAAAGACTGCAAACGACTCAGTTTAGCAAGGCGTTTTCTTGATAAAGGCGATTTCAGGTTCGCGTGGTCCCCGTTAATCCGCGACTTATTACATTTTGCAAAATCCGCAATCCGCAATCCGCAATTCTCTTCTGAGTTCTCTCGCGCTTAATGTGCCTTGCGGGTCCGAGTCCTGCCAGGAGTTCCAATCTTCGACCAGAGGCATGGCCGATTTGTGATTGCTAATCGGAAATCGGCAATTGGCAATCGGCAATGCCTTTTGCGGGAGTGATGTAGCTGGAAACATTCGAGTCTTCCAAACTCGCTTCGAGAGTTCGAATCTCTCCTTCCGCTCCAAGCAAAAACGAGCCGCGGATGGACGCGGATAAGCGCGGATCTGAAAAAGTAGGCAGCAACACGAACTAATCGGAACGTGCGCTGCTGCTTGTTGTTTTTGGCCGGCTCTTATCAGCGTGTCGCCGCTTGAATCCGCGGCTGGAATAACTCGCGCGCGTCGCCAAGCGGCCAAGGCACCGGATTGCAAATCCGGTATTCGTGAGTTCGAGTCTCACCGCGCGCTCCATCTGAAACCAGCCACAGATAGGCACAGATAAAAGCGGATCTGAAAAACCAGAAGACAGAAACCCGACTCTTGTGACTGTTTCATTCTTATCCGTGCAGATCAGTGTGTATCTGTGGCTAATAAACCAGGAAAGGAGGTGCCGGGTGATGGCACTTAATGGCCGAGTCTTACTACTTAACCAAACTTACGAACCGCTCGGCACCGTCAGTGTGCCGCGAGCGATAATCATGACTTTCAAGAACAGCGTCTTCGTCGAAGAATGGGACGGCGTTCGTGTTCTTCGTTCGGCGCGTCAAGAATTTCCGGTTCCCTCGGTAATTCGTCGTCGCACCTATATCAACGTGCGTCGTCGACGCGAGGCATCGGGTATGAAGCGCCTCCGCATTTACATGCGCGACAAGTTTCGTTGCCAGTACTGCGGTGAGAAGAAGGGTGTCGCTGAGCTAACACTCGACCACATCCTGCCTCGTTCGCGTGGTGGTGATAACTCGCCGGTGAACATCGTTACAGCGTGCATTTCTTGTAACAACCCAATCGTCAATTGGCAATGTCATTGCGGGATGGTGTAACCGGCAACATGTCGGACTTTGAACCCGAAGATGAAGGTTCGACCCCTTCTCCCGCAGCCAGCTCCGTGTCCGCTGATTTTTTTTCAAGTCTGAGAGTCTCACAGGTTCGGAAGGTGGGCGTGGCTCGCCTAACTTGGAACAGCCTTCAGGGTTACAGAGAAAACTCAAGTTTGAAATCTCACAGGTAAGGAAGGTGGGCTTGCCCCCGCCTCAAGATGGAACGGCCTTCTGGGT
>JBOGOU010000359.1:0-1165 GCA_050748205.1 Pyrinomonadaceae bacterium
GGCCATCGTTGAGCTTCAATCGATGAGTGGTGAAGATCGTTTTAATCCACAAGGCTTCTACAACATAGCAAACGCCCAGGCGCGTTTGGGCGATGGGGAGGGGGCGATCAAAAGCTATCGCAAGGCAATCGACCAGCGAAAGGGCCGGTATTCGCGGGCGTCGAACAATCTTGGCGTTGTGCTAATGCGGCTGGGGCGTTGGGACGAAGCATATGAAGCGCTCATGTCGGCATTGCGGCAAGAGAGTTTTCGCTACCCTGAAGCGAGCTACAACCTGGGCCGGCTTTATGCGGCGCGAGGAGAAGGCGATCTGGCTATTCGCGAGTGGCGTCGCGCAGTAACAGTTGATCCCGAACACGCAGCGGCGACCAAGGCGCTCGCAAGCGCAGGAAGCGCTGAAACCATTACCGTGGCTGCGCGTCCATCCAGATCGTTGTCCAGCAATGCTCCAGGAGGTGATGCATCGTCTCGAAGTGGTCAGCCTGTCGTGGGTACAGAAATTCGTGCCACCGACAACGCTCGCCCTACCAGCGAGAAACAGACCTCCCTTCGACCAATGCCTGCTGGAAAGGGATCGTTCACGGTTGACCCTGAAACCTACACTTTTCTCCAGCGAGGCCGGGCGGCTCGGGACCGTGGCCTTAACGACGCGGCAGTCGAGAACTACCGTCGCGTAATCACGCGGATGGGTGGCTACTTTCCTCCTGCCAATCTAGAGCTGAGTTACGTCCTCATTGCCCTTAAGAGAAATGGCGAAGCAGCGGCGAGTTTGCTTCCCGTCACAATAAGAGATGGCCAGCGGTTCCCGATTAGTTATTACCATTTGGCCAGGCTTCATGAGTTAGGTGGAGAGCTTAAACTCGCCGAAGACTACTACCGTCGCGCTGCGGAGTCTTACGGCGAAAACAATTCTCAGTTTCTTTTGGACCTGACTCGTGTGCGTGAAAAGCAGGGTAATCTTTCAGGGGCACTCGCCAGCCTGGAACAATATGTGAGTTTTGTACAAAGACAGGGTCAGAAACCAGAATGGTCTGATCAGCGTCTCGCCGATCTCCGGTTAAAGGTCGCCGCCTCACCGACCCAACCGAAGCAGTAGTCATTTTCCATTTGTCATTTGACATTTTTCATTTGTCATTTCAGACGCTCCAAGCAACATTAACTATCC
>JBOGOU010000360.1:0-15366 GCA_050748205.1 Pyrinomonadaceae bacterium
TGCATGCTGAAAGTGTTAGCAGTTCCACGCCGGCAAACAGATCGAGCTGCTGCTTCATCTCCTCTAACGTCATCGCCGTGCCGTCCCCCAGCAACAGAAAGGAGCGCGCCTCATCTCCCGGTCGAAACGCGAAATGGCTGGAGATATGAACCAGCGGCCGCTTTTGCTTCAAAGCCGCGAGCATCGCCGCTTTCGTGAACCTGGCGTCAGGCAGCACCTCACCTTCAAGCACTCCCCCGGGCGATCCCTTTTGCCGGAACAGTGCGCGCAACTCTTCCGTGACTCCCGGCAGCGCACTGAAACTGATTTTGTCACCCAGAACCTCGACTGTGTGTGCTCCTGAACTGCCCAACCCCAGTCCGCTCCAACGTGGGCTCACTGCCCGCAGCAGCCGTTCCCGGTCAGCTCGCGTGAACACTACGTGGTGGTAGCGTTCAACCAGGTACTGCTTACCGTCGTGCAAGGCGGCCATGGGTACATAACGCAAATTGCCGTCGAGAGACCAGAGTATGGTGCTCGTATCTTTGGGCAGGAGCGCTTCGAGCGGTTTGAAGACAATTGAATACAGGTCTTGTGCGAGCGGCTTTGGGTCATACTTATCACTTTGCAGCAGCGCCCAAAGTTGTAAAGCCTTTTTGTTGACGGCATCGCCCTTTATCGGTTGTGACGTAACAGTGATGCTGTCTGCAGTGACAACCAGCGCGGAGAATGTTCCGTCTCCTTCGCCCTCAAGTTCCTTATCAAGAAGAGTGTAGACGGCAACTGCCTTCTGACCTGTCTGCTGGGTCAGTTCGCGTAGTGTTCCCTGAAGTTCGCGCGTGTCAGCAATCTCTCCAACTTTATCCACTTCTGAGTTTGATCGAGAAAACTCTGTTTCCGCCTGTTTGAGAACGGCGAGCAATTCGTCTGAGGCGATTTTCAATTGTGCCTGAAGTTGCTGTAGCTGTGCTGTCGTCTCACCGGTCAGTTTCTGCTCGCCAACTCTGCGTGTCAGGTCGCTCAATTGTTGGCCAACCACTTCGACGCGCTGAGACGCTTGTTCAAACCTCGCAGCCATCAGTGATTCGCGCGGAGTGAGCGTTAGATTTGAGATTGGCTGATCCGTATTGCGATTGAAATCGAAGAATTGCTGGTCCTTGAAGAGATTGAGGACCTGCTGCGCCTCTGACAATCGGCCTGAGCCAATTAACATATAGGCAAGTATGCGATATGTCCGTTCATTGGTTTTCAGGAAGCTTTTCTGTTTTTCTTTGTCAAGACCAGTCACGCTCGCTCGGAGTTCCTGCAAAAGGTTGACCGCCTGCTTGCCAAAAAAGACGGCAACTGACGAGTTGTGCTCGCTCCAAAGCAGCATCATGTTGATAAGCGTCAGGGCCTCACCAGCCCGATCACCGATGGCCCTCAGAATTGGCAGCGCCTCAATATAGAACTCCAATGCCTTCTGGTACTCACCAGCATCCGAATAGAAGGTTCCGATGTTGCTGAGCGTGGTGGCTTCACCATCGCGATTCCCCGCTGCTCTTTGCAAGGCCAGAGCCTGGTTGAATAACTCCAGGGCCTTTTGGACGTCGCCGAGCTTCCTATGGATACTTCCGATATTGCCAAGAGTCGTGGCTTCACCGGAACGGTTACCTGCTGTTTGATAGAGTGGCAGTGCCTGGTTGAGAAGCTCCAACGCCTTTTGGCTCTCGCCAGACTCGCCGTAAAGAACTCCGATGCTGTTGAGAGTATTGGCCTCACCGCTCTTGTCGTTGGTGTTTCGGCGAATCGGCAGCGCCTGACTAAAGAATTCCAGCGCTTTTTGTCTTTCGCCTAGCGAATCGTAAACTTCGCCGATGTTGTTGAGGGTGGTAGCTTCGCCTGAAAGGTTCCTGAGTGTCCGATATAACGCGAGAGCGCGGTTGAAGAACTCCAGCGCCTTTTGTCGTTCGCCGAGAGAATTGTAAAGAGCGCCAATGTTGTTGAGTGTCGTAGCCTCGCCACCGCGGTTGCCCACCGCTATCTGCGGTGGCAGCGCCAGGTTAAAGAACTCCATGGCTCTCTGTTTCTCGCCCAGTGAGGAATAGACAAGGCCGATGTTGTTGAGCGTGATTCCCTCGCTGTTGCGATCATTGACTGCTCTGAAAAAGGAGAGGGCCTGGGTAAACAAATCC
Source organism: Pyrinomonadaceae bacterium (assembly GCA_050748205.1). Classification (GTDB taxonomy): domain Bacteria; phylum Acidobacteriota; class Blastocatellia; order Pyrinomonadales; family Pyrinomonadaceae; genus PSRF01. The sequence goes on from JBOGOU010000360.1 coordinate 2,154, forward strand.
AGCGCTTTCTGCTTTTCGCCCAAGCCGTAATACACACCACCGATGTCAATTCGCGTTTTGGCTTCACCACTGCGATTACCTACCGCGACATACAGAGCCAGCGCCCGGTTGTAGAATTCCAGAGATTCCTGCGAATGACCGATGTGAGAATAAATCTTACCGATATTAGCGAGCGTCGTCGCTTCGCCGCTGCGATCACTAACAGCGTTGAAGAGCGGTAGGCCCTGGTTAAATAACTCCAAAGCCTTTAGCGTTTCTCCCAAGGTGAAGTAGACCCGTCCCAGGCCGATGAGAGTTAAACCTTCACCCCGCATGTCGCCTAGCGATTTGCGAAGCGGCAGCGCCCGGTTGAAATAATCCAGCGCTTTCTGTTCCTCACCGAGTTGATGATAAATCTCGGCAACGGCATCGAGCGTGCTGGCTTCCCCATGACGGTCACCTACGTCTCTCTGAAGCGCCAGCGCCTGATTGAAGTAGTCGAGTGCTTTCTGTTTATCATCCAAAGAGTTGTAGGTTTGTCCCAGACTATTGAGACACAGCGCTTCCCAATACTTCTGTCCGAGTTGGCGCCACAGACTCAAGGCTTTGTCGAAGACTGGAATGGCACTTCTGGCGGAATCTGGGCTTTTGTTGACAAGTTGCACCGCACGATCTTGAGCTTGTTGGGCTGCCAGCACCATTGGGACTCGGCTCTTGTCTTCAACGGTTGCAGCCCTCAATTCTTGAACTCGTACTTCATATGCTCCGGCGATCGTACTCCCTGCGAAAGTTCTTATCTCTATCCGATGCCGGCCAGTCGACTCGATGAGTGTCATTAACGGCTCCGGTCCAAAGGCCCCATTCGGGCTATCTACTTCCAAGATCTTCCGTCCGTCCGGAGCAAACAGACTGACAATTACATCGACGGCTCGCTGATCTACCACAACGTTGAGATAGTCACCCGCGGTAGCGAGTATTTCGTACGGGTGAGCTTGACCCCCCGCAATCGCCCGCACGACAGGCTTGCCGATTTCCAACTTCGGTATTTGTTGTCCTTCAGGAGGAACCTGCCGCGCACCCCGCGACGATTCAGCAGTCCCAGTCTGAGTTTGAAAAACCATTGAGCGCACCGGCGTGTGTAAGACAAGCACTACAGCAACGAAAACCAATACGAGCTTGTATTGTGAGATTTCAAGGTTGATCCACATCTCAACCGCCACCTTTCAAGAGCTTTTGCAGCAAGCCCGGTTCATGGTGACGGTCTTTCATCTGCTCCGGCGGAATAATTTGGTACCGGCCTTCAGATGTATTCGCGACGAAGTGCATGAATTTCTCCGCCCCCGGAGAAGCGTCGAAGCTACCTTCGGGTGTCACCACCACCCAATCGGTCTTATCCAGCAAGATTAGAGTCGCCAGGGGCTTGTCACTGTCTGGTCGCCAGAGCTTGATCGTGTTGTCCTGGCTGGCGGTCACGATCACTTTCCCGTCCGGACTGAATACTACAGATTTGATCGAAGAGGTATGACCTTCGAGCGACTGCACTTGCTTGCCGGTACTCGCGTCCCAGAGCTTGACGCTCTGATTCAAGCTGCCGGTGATCAATTTTCCGTTTGGACTGAACGCAACTGTATTGACCTCATCGGCTTGGCCTTCGAGGGATCGAAGCTCCTTACCCGTGGCCGCGTTCCAGAGTTTGATCGTTCCGATTGCTTCATCTCCGTTACAGCAACTCACAACCATTTTCCCGTCGGGACTGAAGGTGGCGTAGATCCCTTGGTTGAAACCCTCAGGCGAGCGCAGGTGCCGGCCGGTTGCGGCGTTCCAGAGCTTGATCGTCCCATCGCCGCCGCAACCACTCACCAGCGATTCTCCGCGGGGACTGAAGGCGACTGAGAACACGGGTGCCCGATAGATTCGATCGTGACCACCACGGCAATCAGCGAAAAGTGAGCGAAGCTCCTTCCCCGTCGCAGCGTCCCATAGCTTTATAGTTGCATCGCCCCAACCGCTGGCAATCACTTTTCCGTCGCGACTGAAGGCCACTGAAACCACTTCTGTTTCGCCTTCGAAGGCCCGAAGTAGCTTGCCGGTCGCGGCGTCCCATAACCTGACTGCGCGGTCATCGGCGGCGGCAACCATTTTGCCGTCAGGACTGAACGAGATTGAAGCGGGATTACCAGTCAGACCTTCGAGGGAGCCCGCTTGCTGTCCCGTCGCCACGGCCAACAGTTTGATTGTATGGTCGCCACTACCTATCGCAATCATTTTGCCGTCGGAATTGAAAGCGATTGATGTGACTTCATGGTCGTAACCTGTGAGGGAACGCAGTTCATTGCCAGTCGCAACATCCCACAGCTTGATTGCCTTGTCCCTGCCCCCGCTGGCAATCATTTTCCCGTCAGGACTGAACGCGATGGTGTTGACATGGTCGGCATGTCCTTGGAGGGAGTGTAATTGTTTGCCCGTCGCAACGTCCCATAACTTGACTGAATTATCCCTGCTGCCACAGGCAATCACTTTCCCGTCGGGGTCGAATGCGATTGAGTTAACTTCACCCACTTTACCTTCGAGGGAGCGCAATTGTTTACCAGCCGCGATGTCCCACAGCCTGATCGCTTCGCTAAAGTCGAGGCTGAGGCCGCCGCCACGACTGCTGATCGCAATCAGTTTCCAGTCCGGACTGAAGGCGAAGGTTGTGTCCCCATTAGCACCACCTTCGAGGGAGCGTTGTTGGTTGCCGGTCGCGACGTCCCACAGCCGCATCCCACTCGCAATCAGTTTCCCGTCAGGACTGAAGGTGACGCCCCTGCTATAACCCTCGAGTGAGCGCAGTTGCTCGCCCGTTACCGCATCCCATACCCTGATTGCACGATCATCATAACTGCCACCGCTGGCAATCTGTTTTCCGTCCGGACTGAACGCGATTGAAGTAACCCCCTGGGTATGACCTTTCAGGGAACGCAGTTGCTTGCCGGTTGCCGAGTCCCATAACTTTATCGTTTTATCGTCGCTGCCGCTCGCAATCACCTTTCCGTCGGGACTGAAGGCGACTGACCTAACCACGTCGGCGTGTCCCTCGAGAGAACGTAGTTGCGCTCCAGTTGCCACGTCCCATAGCTTGATCGTACTGTCGCCACTGCCGCTCGCCACCACCTTCCCGTCCGGACTGAAGGCGATAGCGTCGACCGCATCGGAATGCCCGGTCTGAACCACTAACTCTGGTTGACCTGCGATTGCGTTTGTCGAGTCGTGACGGCTGGTACACCCTGTCAAGGCAATGATGAACAGCGTCACTACGCCAACCAAAGTTGCTTTGGGATTACTTTTCATTTCTTTCCTACGCCACCAATAGCAATGTCCCAAACGCAAGTCGTCTGTTAGACAGGCTCAAGCGACGACTGAAGTTGTCTAAGGGTAGGTCGAGAGACGGCCATCACGCTGACCGTCTCTGACCGTTATGGGGAGAGCACTAGATCCGCAGTCTAAAGCACCATCCGGAAAGGAATGTACTGGCCTGGTCCACAGGAATAAGAGCTTGGTCCCCAAGTGTAGTAGCTCCCATCGTCAAAATCGGCGCGAGCGTAAACGCTTGTCGAGCCAGGCTGCGCATAGACCACTCCATCACCATAAGGACTAAGTGTGCCCCGATAAACGCCATCTACGTACACTTTGATGTACCACTTCGTGCGGTTATCAAATTGCACTTCACAATAACCACCCCCGCGTGTGGTTGCCCCACCTTTCTTGGGCGGCGCATCCATCTGGGAAGCGGGATCGTTTGTCTCCTTGCCCTGTTTGATGTTGGGATCAGCCTCTGCGCCACGACTGGCCTCGCCCCTGGTCCCCTTCAGCTCAGTGACCTTCGGCTTACCCCTCTGCTTTGCACCACTCGACTTTTTGGGCGAAGCTTCCATAGTCGTGGAACTATTTGCGTTTTGAGACGAAGCGGACTGCGTCGTTGCAACGAGCAGAACAGCAAACACGAGGCAGGCCACGGTTAACCAAATTGATTTCATGTGTTTCCTTCTCCTTAATAGATAGTTATGTTGGCTGTACAAGTTTCAGAACATGATCACGAATCACCAACCAGCCTTGTCGGAAGTCCGCGATCGGATTACAACATTCAGTGAGAGTTACCTCCGGTCTCCATTCATCAACGCGACCTCAACTTCTGGCTCGAATTGTGTACGTAACCGTAGCAGTGGCCCATGAAGGCGGCGCCGCCATATTAATGCCCGCGCGTTTGCCCACTTGTGCGGCCTTCAAGATGCGGCCTAAAGGTGATCGAGCCGCGTTGCCGCCCCGCTCATCGACCGGATCACCGCGTCTGAGCAGATCAGCGTCTATCAGGGGCGTAAAGTCTGTAGGTGTGCGCGTGGCTACTGCTCTAAAACTCTCCTGGCCCAACGGCTCTGTAATTCGGAAGACGTAAGGCTCGCCGATCTTCAAGACCTGTCCTGCCTTTAGCTGGTTGTCCTGGGCCGGCAGGTTCGGAATCTGTTGTGGCCATCCTGGTCCCACTTTACCGTCGCTGCGAAGGTTCAGCACCGTGACGTAGGCATCCTCAGAGCCTGAGTTCCTGAGTTCGATCATCACATGATCACCAACCGCCAACTCGATTTGACTACCCGACGACCGCTTGAGTCCTTCCTGTTTTTCGCCCAGGACCTTCGAAACATATCCTTCGTTATTCAGTTCGACATTGACCGGAATCAGTCGCATCTCAACTTTGAGACTCGGATCTGTATTCTCAAGGGATTTAATCGTCACCCAGCGGATCTCCGCCTCCAACGCGTCTTGGATGGCTTTGGCCATTGCCGGCCCCTCGGTCGCTTTGCCAAGAATCGAGCCATCGTCACGTTCGAGTATGACGCCGCGAAATCCGGCATTTACCTTCCCGTTGTTAATATCTTCCTGAGTCGATGGGCGGATCAGGACGTTCCAGGGTCGCGTTCCCGCAGCATCGCTCTCGAGCAATTCGGAGGCTTTGAGCTGGGCGACGGCTTCTGGTCCGCCGGCAAGCTTGTCGATCCCACGCGTGACCACCTTGAGCAGCTTGTCGTCATAGCGATGCTCGGTTTCAAACGCGCGCGCGGTTCGCATTTTTTCAACGTCGATCTTGCCTTCAATCGTTAAGCTGGCGGTCGTCAACTCAACTTTTGAGATCACCGCATCTGCCAGCTTCTCGCTCTGTTTTGGATCTTTTGTCCCAGCCGGATACAGCGCGAAGCGCGACCCTTTGCTCATCCCCTGCAGCTTTCCGGCCTGCAGAACGACTGTGTCTGCGCTCCGGCGCGACTCAACCTTGATATTGATATAGCGCTCCGGCGGAAGGGCCGTCCCCTCCATCAACACTTTGTCGAGTTCGCCCTCGAGCTGCGGGTTCTGATCTGTGCGACGACGCGTGACCACGTCGTTGAGCCGCTCAAAAAGATCGCGATAGGTGGTGTTCGGACCTGAACCTTCCAACGCCTTGACCAGCGCGTAGGTGTACAAACCCATCGGCTTATTGTCATCGTTATAAACCTCCTTGGCGGTCTGTTCGTGGCTTGCAGCCGCCAGGAATACATAACCTGCAGCCGGCTGTCCGCCGCGACTGAGCAAACCGCTGGGGCTGGTGTCCTCCCCGCGAACTTTATCTTTGGCTACCGGTGTTCCTCGCCAGGGTCCGCCTCTTGTTTGTAGCTCTGATTGGCCGCGTGTTGCCGTGCCCGAGAAGCAACTGTCCAAAGAGATCGTCACATTGGCCGGTTCTTTTAGCTTCAATTCGTCGAGGATCGTGCCGATCTCATCGTCGCGGATGTTCTTAGAACCATCTTTTTGGGAAACATAATCAGAAGGAACCAACGACTCATCGTAACCGTCGATCTCGTCGCCATTGTCGTCAGGAATCTGCTGGCCGTGGCCGGAGTAGTGGAAGAAAACGATGTCGCCTTTGTTTGTCGGTTTGATCAGAAAATCGCGAAATGCATCGACAATGGCCTTGTGAGTGGTGCGTTCCCTTGTATTCAGAACCAAAATGTCCTTTTCATCAAACTGAAACTTCGTGATCAGTATTTCCTTGAGCACGGCAATGTCATATGTGGTATTGAGGTCCCACCAGTCGCGATTCGGCTCCTGGCTTCCGCGTTTGTATTTATCAATGCCGACGAGCAATGCTCGTTTGCGTCCGGTGGCAGGAGCACTGGGCCGAGTCTCTGACCGGGCATCGACCGCGGGACGCGAGGCCAGGCCAAGGCCACTGAAGACAAGAGCGTGGACTATTAGAACAGTGGCAAGTTTGGTCATTACTACTCCTCTTTCCTTCGTCCTTCCTTTAGCAGTCCGGCAGTTCAGTTTGAATCACAGGTCGCAGCCAGCACGATTACCTTCGTCGACGCGGCCTTACCGGTTTGCCGGCTGGTCCAGATATCGCAGTAATCGCCGACGTCGGATTGATCTTGCCGTAACCCCACTCTGAATTGGGCACCGCGCCAACGTACCGGTCATTCCTGATTGCCGTGCTCGTCAAGATGTTTTTGATCTGCTGCGCATCCAGCTTCGGATTTTTCTGAAGCATGAGCGCTATAACTCCGGCGGCGAACGGTGCTGCTGCGCTGGTACCTTCCCACGCGATATGAAAGCCGTCTCGGGTCACTGATGTGGGACCGCTTCCGGATCCCATATTTTCGCCTTCACAGCCACTGCCATCCGGTGTCGCTGCGCGGGAAAGCGATGAAATAGTGTAGGACGCGGGAGCGGCGATATCCGGCTTGAAGACTCCATCGCTGCGCAGCCCGCCCGGACTGGAATAGTCTGAGATACCGCTTAGGCTGAGGTTGTAAAGCGTCTGCCGGCCGTCAATGTTGGCCCAACTCCCACGGAAGTCATAGGCGCCGACAGTGATCACGTTGGCCGCGTTCCCGGGCGAGCCTACCATTCTCCGCTTCTCGGCGCCGAAGGTGAACAAAGCCGGTGCGTTGTTCGTATCGGGCCCGTAGAGATCGAATCGTCCACTTTTCACATTCTCGGAACTGCCAAACCCCATGAGCCAGTAACCGCCGGGCGGCAACAGTAACAAGAGCTGATCCCAGGGTCCGCCTGGTAACGCAAGTTGGGTGTTTTCCTGCTTAATCCGCTCCGCAAACTCGTCAAAGTACGACGGCTTTTTCGCGCCTTTGTCCAATTGCACCGCGACGGTATCCTTGTGTTTGTAGATGTAACATCTGAGTGGATTGCCTTTTTCATCAACTAGAAAATTTCCGGAACCAACGAGGATCAAGCCCCAGTCGTCTGCGCGATCAAAGTAGGCTGTAATCAAAGCGAGGTTTTCGGTGCGCTGAGGTGAGACGTAGACCTCGATCGGCGCCCCAACAAAATCCCTCTGATCAGGCCGGTGTGGGCCAAAGCGACCACTCGCGTGCATACTTAACTGACCTTCGTTGCCGGCTGAGACGGTGATAGCCAAACCGGCCTTACCGGCTCCAACCAGGTCGTTCATGATCTGCTCTTTCTGTTCCCGGCCATCATGCGCGGTGAAGTGTCCTCCCAGGCTGTGATTGATGACGGCGGGAAGCCCCAGCTCTCGTGCTTTCTGAGCAATCCAAATCGTGCCGAGAATGTAGTGCCAGCTAAAGCCGCCACAATCTGCAGCCTTGACGATAATTAGATCGGCCTCCGGCGCAGCGCCCGCATAGGTTCCCGGCAGAACACCGTTGGCCGTTGCTAGTCCATTACCCGCCGCAGTGCTCGCGGCGGCTGTTCCGTGTCCGTAGTTGTCCATCGAATTGACGGTGTCGCGCCCTTTGAGAGCAGCATTGATCTGCTCGTTGGTGTAAAGCGTTCCTGGTCCCGGTGCGTCGCCCCCAATTAGAGTAGGTGGCGCCGATCCTATTTTTCCGTGCGAGTCGGCGAATGAAGTGTCCTTCTGATCCCAGATGTAGAGGATGCGCGACGTTCCGTCTGGCCGGATGAAATCCTTGTGCGTCCAGTCAATGCCGGTATCCACAATGCCAACAATCACGCCCTTGCCGGTCAGCCCCTGCCTGTTGAAGTCGCTGTCCACCTTTGCCGATGGCGGGGGGCTGCCGCCGCGCTCCAAGCCGGGAAGTGATTCGACAGCAGGTGGCGCTGACGGTTGCGGTGGCGTTGGCACACTCGCCGCTTTCGCTGTTGTGATTGACGTCACATTCTGCTGCCTCGCCACTTTTACCAAAGCCTGGACAGGAACATCCGCATAGACCGTTGTACCCGAACGGAAATAGACCCTGGCGCCTTCATTTTTCAACGGCGCGATTGGGTCGCTGCCTCCAGCCAATGTGATCGACACACCCACCGTCGGATTGCCACCGTCGCTCTGGATGCCGAAAAGGTCTTTCAACTGTCCACGGCTGAAAACCTGCGCGTTGCCCCCGCGAGTGGGGCTGGTGAACTGCTCAAAGAGGATACGTAATTCTGGAGCCAGTTTGTCGGTCGGCTCAGCACCTCTCTTGCTTAGGTCAGGCGGGATTTCAGGATAGTTCCATTTTTCCTGATGACCCTTCTGGGCTGTTGCCGGCGCCAGGGCGAACGACACAAGCACTACACAGGTGAAGACCGCTGCCAACCTTTTCGAGTTTCCTGACTTCATTTCGTTTCTCCTACGTTAGAGAATCTGGCCTGCTTTCCAACTCGGTCCCGTAGAATCGGCTTAAGCGCTCCAGCGGTGATGCTCAGCAACAGGGCGAATGAATAAGTTTTTTGGAGTTCCAGCAGGTAGAAGATTGATCGGGGCACGGCGGTGTTGCTGATATAGATGTATGATTCTGACGCTCTGATGGATCGCGTTGCGCAATGCGCCACGCTTTACCGTTGGATCAGAAGACCGGCTGTCAGCTGTCTGGCGGAGCGGTGTAGGAACCGCAGAGACAAGACGGATTGGCAGCGCCTGGTAAACGCGCCGCGTTATTTGGATACAGGATCCAGTACTAAGATCCAACCCTGGGCTGAAAGGACTCGCGTTTAATACCACCGGCCAACTCATTAGTCAATTCCCCCCTTTCACCCTTAAGTGTGAATCGCCGTCGAAAGGTTTCATTCGCTTCAGGTGTGGTCTACTACCGACGGTGTTTGACTGGCGTGAAGGCTCGAGTGACCTATGATTAATTGCCACGGGAACTAAGCCATTCTTCGTAGGCGGGAACTGAAAAATCCACTCACTCCTCCCAGTGTGTAGGAAAACGCAAACTGCAATGGCAGTGAAGTCAGTACCGTAACGCGGTATCGTCGGGTCGTTCTCGGTCAGCACGTATTCTGGGAAAATCCCGAAACGGGTCTGGGGCCTACCTGCGGATCATCGACCCGACCCTACCGCGCTACGGTACTGACTTCATTGCTATTGCGGTTCGCGTTTTCACACGGCTCCCTGTGGGTAGGATTGAAACAGCATCACTACCTCGAACAAGCTACCTTTTGACGACATGAAATTGATATTCTTCTACGCTCTCAGTGCGGCCATCTGAAGTCTGTGCTTGCACCGAGAAAACATAGCCTTTCTCCTGCAACATCCTCGGTGAAAGGCGCACTACCAGAGCCTTGCCAGAACGAGTCGCTTCGGGCTTGAGATTCTTGTGCGTCAAGATCTGACCACCACCAACTTCACTCAGCGTGGCGTTGTAACTTTTGTAGTTAGCCTTACCTTCCGGCAAAGGCAGTTGCAGCTTCACAGTTTGTGTTCCAGGCGGGATAACAATATTATTTGGCCCAGTACCGCCCCTGATGCCCAAACCGGGTTCGAGGAAGGCAGTTAAAATACTCGACGGCCTTTGACGCAAGTCATCCAGTTCGCGCACCATTCCTTCGATTCGTTCGCTCTCCAGCCGCAACTGTTCTGCCAGTTGCTCGTTCTGCCCACTCTGCTCAGCGAGCCGCCGTTGTAGTTCTCTCTCCCGGACCTGAGCATCCTGAAGTTCTCGCTGTAGTTGAAGGAAACGCGGCTGGTCGTTCCGAGCTATTTGAAGCTGATTCCGTAAACTGTTGCTCTGATAGATAAACCAGACTAATCCGACCGTCAGCACCAGAACCGCTGCCGAGAGGGCATACTGGAAGGCGGGGGTCTGAGGGCGGAGAAAATCCAACAGATATTGCCAAACCGTGTGTTTAGTGGTTGCCCGAGCTTCGACAGGCTTCACTGTCTCTTTCAGCGCGATGTAATGCCTGAGCGCCTGTGCATTCTCGAGTTTCTGTCGCCCTTCCGACGTGGCCAGAAAATTCTTTATGAAGCGTAACCGTTCCTCACCCTTCAACTCACCTTGCACATAGCTATCCACCAGATCATTTTCCACTGCGAGCAAACGAGCAAAAATCTCTTCATCCTCGAAAAACTGCTCCTCAAACGCCTGCTGTTCCGCCGCAGATAATTCGCCAAGCAAGTACTTCATCATTACATCTTCCGGAGCATGGGTTTCCATTGCTGAAATCTCCATTGCTTTATGTTAAGTGCAGCACTGATTGAATACGTTTCAAGGCCTACTCTCGCTCCATGCACCCATTGATGCAGGTTTCCAGTTTCGTTCTTATGCGACAGGCGCGAATTTTTAGCGCTGTAGTGGAGAGCTCCAACTGCCGGGCCAGCTCTTTTCGCTTCTCGATCTTTACTCCGCCCTCACCCTCGTAATAAGCCAGGATTAGCTCGCGGTCAGGCAGAGATAGAATTGTCAGACACTTTTCCAGGCAATGCATGCGCGGCGCTGGCGGCTCGGGCAATGTGGGTTCGTGAAGCCCGAGGTCGGCCGGCGCGGGTTGACGGTATTGTTCCAGGACGATGTATCGCGCCACCTGGTAAGCATAGGCATTGAGATTTTGAATCTCAGTTCCCTCATCCAGTTTGCGGGCTATGCGGTCAAGCGCATCATCAGCGTGAAGGTCAGCTTCCGGGCAGTTCTTCCACATGAAGAACTTCAACAGCTTGAGTCGGATTTCCTCATACAAGTGCCCGGCACGCTCTCGATCAGGATCGAGTCGAGCGAGAAGCTTATCAAAAGGCGTCTGAGATTCGGCTTGCACCAGGCCAATCTCCAACCGAACTAAATGCTACGGACACGGGAACAACCGCCAAGCCGCCAAGGCGAAATCAGATTGGAAAAGTTCCTTACTTAAACTCGTCGAACAAGGCTCTATTTATTACGTTGGCGTCCTTGGCGTCTTGGCGGTTTTCGTTTCGAGCGACAGACGGTTCAGGGCAGTAAACGATTTTTAAGGTTCAGAACCGGAAGCGATGGCGACCGTATGCTGGGAACTTTTATCACAGGCAGACCGTCCGGCAACAGCTTTAGTCTTCCGATCCAAAAATCAATAGCGGCTGGGCGGTAAATCCTCGCCCAGCCACCTCAATCGATCAGTGCCCACCCGGATTGAACCTGCTATTTGCTTTGCTTCTCAGGTTTTCGGCGTGGCGACCTAGTTCCACTCGATTGAATAATTGTTGTAGACCCTCCCTCGATTCACCACTTTGATCGTGAAACTTCCCGTCCAGTAGGGCACCCACTGCACCAGACATGTGTCGCTATAGTCCGCATCCTTAGCAATCAGGTTGCCTGCCGCATCATAGACGTAAACGTCCAGGTCCGTTTCGCCATCGCCGCTCACGTAGACGGATGCTAACTCGCCCCCATAGAAGCTTGCCGTAAAGCTGTCCGTGCGACTCGCGTCTACGCTGAACCGTCCCCTCTTCGCCCCTCCCACAGCCCCGGCCAGAGCCGGAACCGAAATGCTCGCCACCAGGGCCAACATTGTCATCACCTTTGCCATACCTCTGATTTTCATACTCGATTCTCTCCTTTCAAGTTTGTTTGGTTTTCATTTCATCAAGCCCGCTACGGGCTCATTCGTCCATGTGTGCCAGGAGAGGTCGAAAGGTTTCATGAAATCTTTGCCGAATTCAGTAAATAAGCCTTTCGTAAATCCTTGACTTCCATTTTCAACGGCACTATCGTCTGCCCGTTCTCAACAGACGGGCTGAATTCTCACGAGCCTCTGCCTCCTTGCACACTCGCAAAGGTTTAGCCTTTCATCTTCTAAATTCACTGGGCTTCCGTTGCAACTATTTGAGTATTTCCAACGCCCGATAAGGAGGAGCAGGACACATGCCATTAATTTGGGGAACGAATAAAGATGTAAGAGAAGTGGCCTTCACGTTTGATGATGGACCAAATCCAAATACAACGCCGAAACTCCTGGACATCCTGGCAGCAAACAACATCAAGGCGGTTTTCTTTGTCGTGGGCAACATGATGTCAACCGCTGCGGCTCGGAGCATTGTCAAGAGGGCCTTTGACGAGGGCCACCATATTGGGAATCACAGCTTCTCACATCCAAACTTGAAAACTCTCTCTGAGGCTAAAGTCCGCGATCAGGTGAGGCGAACGCACGACCTAATCAGCGATTACACTCATGATTTTAAATTCTTTCGACCTCCTTATGGGGCAACAAACACGACGGTCAATAAAGTGATCCACGAATTCGATTACCAGCAGGTCTTGTGGAGCGTGGACACAATGGACTGGAAATTCAAGACTAAAGCGAAGTGGGTTGATTTCGGAATGAATCAGATCAAGTCTAGGGAGGATAGTATCGTGTTAATGCACGATATTCACCCCACTACGGTTAATAATGTTCAGACGTTCATCACGAAGATCGAGAAACTCCCAAAAATCGCCTTCGTTCAATATGGATGACGACGAGGGTTGCATAACACTACGAAGGGTTCGTGCTGTCTGGCCAGATTGAACGCAGATGAAATGAATGTTTAAGACCAGGAGCGCCGCATGCAAGACGTAATGCTGACCTACTTCAATGGAGAGAGAAACGGAGGCCTGCTTCTGATTGGCATCGGCATCGTGGGACTTGCTGCGGCAGCGACCTTTTTCCAGGCGCGGTGGGGCCTGCGACCGTTCGCCGTGACGCTCGCAGTCCTTGCGCTCGCTGAGATTGCACTTGGTCTGGGACTGTATCTTCGCACAGGGCCGCAGGTGGCTGGATCGCGGTAGGACTGTCAGTTACCCAACAGCCCCCGCACAGATCCCGGCGTGCAGTTTTCCCGCACCGGGCTCTTCGTAGATACTCGCTCCCGCATGAAGACCTAGCGTGACGCGACCAAACTGGATCGCGGACGCCCCACAATGCATGGTCGGGCGAGCGCGAAGTGCTGAAGCAAAGTACGATAGCCAGCCCAGTTGTAACTCTGACGCTGGCTGCGCCGATTCAGCCACTTTAGATG
>JBOGOU010000361.1:0-32660 GCA_050748205.1 Pyrinomonadaceae bacterium
GGCTTATATCGTTCTTTGGTGGATCCGCGCTGGCCACATCCCATCGCTTGATGAGGCACGGGAACGGTTGGCCTTTCTGCGCTGTCACGGGCCGACCCCTTGGGCATTCACATTTAAGACTCAATTCTCCCCAAACGAAGCTGAGACATATTGCGAAGGGGGAAGGATTAGGCTGGTTAGTTAAGAACTGACGATGATCTCATCAGCTCAACTGAGAAAGGAAAGCACCTTATGAATGGAGAGAGGTAGTCGCTTTCTTGTTCAAACAATCTGAGATTCCACGACGAGACTTCAAGAACAGGAGTAGTTATGAATCAACTGAATGACATCCCATTGAATAGATCGGCTAAGGACTTGTTTGTGGCGGGAGGTATCTTTGCTAGTGACGAAGAAATCCCGGACTTCATGCGCCTCTTTGTGTCACAAGCTGATCAGTCACTTAGCAATGTGAACGCACTGGTTTCCGCAGGTAAGATGAAGCCGGAAAAAGGAGTTGAGTTTCAACGCCTGCTAATTCTCATCTGTCTTCGTATCTTGCTGCACCCAATAATCGCGAACAATCTATATCTCCGCCGCTTTGCGCGGGGAGTCACTGAGGCTCAAGCGCGTTTTGAACTACAGCAATTTTCGATCTTTGCCCATAATTTCGATGTAGCTCAAGCGCAACTTGTTGTTAATGCGCCTACGCGGGAAGCCTACCTCGAAAGGCTCCAAGTCTTACTTAACGAAAAGGGCATACCCTACAAAGACGGCTTTGAAGGTGAACTAACCGGAATGTGGGACCTCAAACATGTGCATTTCATGTGGTTGAATGACATGGCTACTGGGCTAGGGCTGAGGTTCGAGGAAGTAGGTAAAAAGAAGTATGCTCTTGAAGGCACGCGACAATTCGTTGATGCCACGTTTAAGTACTACGCAAGCGATGATCTCAACGTGATGCTCGGTGCCGCGTTTGCGATTGAAAATTGGGCGGGGAATTACCTATGGACGCCATGGATCAGTGGTATGAATCAACTCAATGCATCTCGCAGGGCCAACGGAAGAAAAGAGGTCAAGATTGGCTATCTCAAGTATCACGAGGCAGAGGAAAAACATCACTCGCAAGCGACGATAGATGAATTACTGGATCACTTCCAAGAGGATTGGTTCGATGTCTCAAAGTTCCTTGAGAGCGCGGAAGGGATTTTGAACGAGGGAGTATTATCCTATTATGAATCTCAATTGAAACACCTTCCTGAAAAGCAAGGTAATGAATGGCCTGACGCCGCCTGCTCCCCCGGTCCGTTTTCTGGTCAATTTCATCTCGATCCACGGAGCCGTGATCGGGTTCATCTTCATTGTTAGACCATCGCGAATCGTCTGAGATCGCACTTGCGATGTTCCTTTTCCTCACGATAGGATGAAGTCCAACTCAACAGGCAAAATCGACAAGTTTTTGGGGTGGTCCATAAAAACGTAATTTTGCCATTCGCAATGCGGCGGTCAGAGGTTCGATTCCTCTTTAAGATCGTGCCCGGTAGAAACAGAACTGTAACTCGATCGGGTCCACTTTGAACTTCCGGCAAGGCTTAACTTCCGTTTTGCACTTCCGGCAATATAAGCTTCCAGAATTCGAGAAACGCCGGAAAGTCGTGCTCCGAAACTCTTAGTTTTTTAAGAACTAACGGCAATCAATTGCTTCCAGATGCGGCAAAGAAACTCTTCAAGTTACAGTTTGCTGCCCGCTTTGTTTTGTGTGACTAAGGTGTGCCAAACTTGCTGATCAGCTCTTTTAATTTTACCCTGAGCGATTTGGGTATGATTTTATGAAAGCCCCGCCTCCTGATCTTCTTGATCAATCCGATCCTAATTGCATACGGATTCGGGTCAGTGATGTAAATATAGTTCTGATCCAAGTGTGGCGGGCGTAAACAAAACTCGGGCGTCAAATGTCTGTACACCCTGGTATTTTTCACAGGGTACTTCACCATGGCCACGACCATTTGCGTCGGTTTGAGCTTTCCTACTTCGATAAAATAATCATCCAATCCTGAGACGAAATCAATGAAATGCCGGTCGCGAGCGTCGTCGGGATCGAAATTTGGCCCGAAGTTCCTATCGATGAAGACGCTGATCAGGTTATTGAACCCAAGGAACAAGTCGAAATGGAACTTCTGGAGCAAAAGCGGCAGGATGTCCTGCGCCCGGATGCCTTCGAACCCTTCGCCGGAGCTATCGTAATTTTCGTACACCGGCTCGTACTCCCCTGTGGCGTGGTTAAGCTTGTGCCTCTCATCTAAAACTGACCAAAGCGCCAGCATCGTCTCCAACGACTCAGGCCAGCGCATGTCCCCATTCCGCCCTATCATGTCATTGCTGAGGAAAAACCCCTTCTCGTCGAGAGATAGATGGATACTCTCGAAGAGGGCTTCCAAATCTACTACATGGTGCAGGCTATGATTGGCGATAACGACATCGTACTTCTCGTTAGGCTCCCATTTTTTGATGTCAGTCTCGTTGAAGTCGAACCGGGCTGACAACTGTCACTCCTGAGCAAGTTTCCGGCCCCTGTGAAGCATGTGGGGGTTTATATCCATGCATGTAAATTTGAAGTCGCGGACACCCTTGGCCATCAGCGACTCGGCGAGCGCCACCTCAGTGTCACAGTTCCCGGCGCCGATGCTCAACACCCTACAGGTTTCACCAGGGTTCTGTGCAAACGACTTTTCTATATACTGGACATAAAAATCGTTCGGGTCCTCGAAGCCCAGCGATCGAAATTTAGGGACCAAGAACTTGTCTGTCCAGTAGCGGTTGATTGGCGGAAGGTCGTGCACATGCTCTATTTCACTATAGCGCGAAATCTCTTCCTGGATTTTCTTGCTTCGAGACATTGCAATCTTCTCACTCTGCTCGAGAACATTGGCTTGTGAACCGCAGATGCAACGGGGACGAGGGACTTAGCGACAACAAGGCGAGAGTTCCACTGCGGACTGCTGGCCCTAGTGATTTTATCTGCAGCATCTGAGCGGCATTATACGTTGCGGGTCTGTTTTTGTTCATGCGCCCGCTCCATGAATAAATTTGCAGGTTCAATTCTTAATCAGTCTGGACACACAGAGTGGTCCAACAATCGGCGGTTCCCACGGCCTACGATATGTGATCCTTAGCGCGCTCGGATTGTGGTAAACCGTCTCGCCGATGGTATAGCCTGGTATGATTTTGTCTTGCCCTGTATTGGCTGTCGAACAGCCACCGAAGAAAAAGACCTCTCTATTCTCCGGCAGATCACTGGTCCCAATGTAGATTTGCCTGGGTGAGTAAACGGCGCTGAGCCTCTGATTCGCTACCAGCACAGCGTCACTGGGTAGAATCCGATCCAACGCTTCATAGTCAGCATAATACGCTACGTAGCGTTCATAGAAGTCAGACTTGTGCTGAAGCCCAAGCGACACTGGGAAAAACTGTCGTGCGTAATAGATCTGGGCCCCAAGCCAGGGGATAAGAAGCATAAGAGTGAACGCCAGAAAGCGTCTGGACAAAAAGAGCTTCTGGACTTTGACGGAAGCAGACAAAGCGAAGCAGACAACCAAACCGTAAGGTAATCCTCCAAGAAAACGAAGGTCGTAGGGCAGCAGGAAGTAGACCACTAAGCTCTGGAAGACCAGCATCAACACGCCAACAAGTCGAATGAACTTCGGCACCTCGCGAACAAGCAAAGTCCAAAACATTCCTAACCAGAATAACGGCGTGTGATTGATGAGAGCGTAACCGGTGATGGTGACCACAGAGGGCCGATTCAGCTCCCTGCTCCGCGTGAAGGAGCGCTTTACAAGTTCCAGATCGTAGACTGATGTCGATAACACTCCAGCGAGAACCGGACCAAACGGGGATCCCGATTTGGCGAAGGTCCAGATCATCAGAGGCAGCGCCAGGACGGTCCAGGGGACAACAAGTGCCAGAGCCACACCCCACCATTCCCGCTGGCTAACTGACCGGAGAAGTAAGAACCCCATCAGGAGAAGCAGGGCGGCGCTCAGGGGTATCAAAGATACTTTTGACGAAGCCGTCGCCAGGAGAAGGATTGAGAACATTGCGGCCAAAGACCTGGCGCCCAACTCTTGCTTAAGCTGACGATGTTTGTAGAGGCCTACCACTGCTGCCGCAAGAGATAGGTCACCCATCGCATGACTCCCACCCGTGACATGCGAAACGACCCCGTACATCCCTACAATTAATGCGGTCGTCCAGAGATACACCCAGGCTGCGGTCTTCTTGCTCTCTCTGATCAGCTGCAACGCAAACCACACCAGCGTAACACTCAGCGCCCAACTGACGACGTTCGCTGCATCAGGAAGGTTGAGCGCGTGGAGAGGGGCCATGGCGATCTGGAAAATCATCTGCGGTAAGATCGCAGCCTCCCAGGGCTGTCGGTAAAACTGAAGCGCGCCGTCAGTAACAATGCGACTGGGCAAGAGCATGTGGTAGAACAACTCATCTATCTTGGTAGACGGGGCAACCGCGACTAGAAAATTTGTCGTGAGCGCGATGAGCGTCAGCGCGAGAAAAAGGAGTTCTGATCCCTGGGGGACACGCTTGCGGACTACCGCCCGGTTTCTGAGCCAGCGAATGGTCGCGACTGCTCCGAAGATAGGCAATCCCACCCATATCGAAGCGAGCGCTTTCCGCGAAGCCAAACCAGCCATTCCTAAGAGCTGAACGGTGAGGCTGCAAACCTCAATACCCAACAGAACGCCTGTCACCTCGAGCCAGGGAGTAGGCAGACGGATTCGGAGCAGACGCAGAAGGGTGGTCCCTAGTCCCAGCAATCCGACAAAGGTAATTACACCGACTAATGCTACGAGAATTGGTGAATAGAATCTGGTGGCAAGGAAGGACGTCATAATGGAGTTTTAAAGTGCTCAACCATTATGAGGGTGCGGAAACAATCATTGCGACTGTATCGGCCGTGTGAGTGCTTCGACGGGTGATCTATTGCTCCGAGCCGCGCGATACAGACTGAAGGCCTCCCTGACGAGCTTTAAAATGGGCCGTCGGTTCTGAGCCACCAATCTTGTCCAATCCCATTTGGTTAACTGGGGAAAATAAATGCCCCGGAAAAACAGCCGCGCGATTAAGTGCATCATGCGACAATCGACCCGCCGGTCAGCTATCGAGTCGAGCGCTTTCTGGTTGCTCTTCGCGCTATAGGAAGTTCTCCAGGCTTTATCGACTTCCAGTTGCGCTTCTTCAATTGTCATTTTCAACGGCGTGTGCGCCATTTTGAAAGGTGCAAAATCCAGCCAGTGCCTCGGCCGCGTCATTCGTCCAGCGGCTCCCAGTCTCGCGTACAAGGGCGTACCCGGAAACGCCGTGAGCTGGCCGAAGACAGGCAAAACGGGTGGCCAACTGGCTATCTGCTCCAGAGTTCGGTCTGCGACACCGGGAGTATCGTTATCCATGCCAAAGATGAAAGACGTAATCGCATAGATGTTGCGCTTAGCGAGCCGGTTGAGCACTGCCGCATATTCTCCAGGCTTGTTGAAGTTCTTATTGACGTCAGCAAGATTGGCTGGATCAATGGATTCCATTCCGATGAAAATCCATCGGCCACCGGAGGCCGCAATCAGATCGACTAGCTCCTCATCCCGCAGCAAATTTGCGCTAATCTGCGCCGTCCAGGGCAGCTGGGCTCCCGCAGCGATGATATCCTGAAGCAACGACTTTGTGCGCTTGATGTTGATGGCAAAATTGTCGTCGATGAAGAAGACTGCTACCTGCCCCTTATGCCGGCGAGCACGACTCTTGAGACGCAAAAGTTCGTCAACCACACTCTCGTTTGTGCGAAACCTGATCGAATCGCCAAAGAATCCCGTTACTGTACAGAACTCACAGCCGTAAGGGCATCCGCGTCCGGATTCGATAGGCACCATATGAAAGGTGCCCCAGCCAGCGCCGTGTCGCTCCAGAAAGGAGCGAGCGATCTTTGGCACAAGGTTAAACTGATCGAGATCAAGTGTTTCCCAGGGAATCGACGGATAGGGGTGCAGACTCGGCTTGCGTTCTTTGCCTGTCGCGTCTACCGGCTCGTAGATCTCTTTGAGCTGACCGCGCGCGGCGTCTGCAACGATTCTGGGCCACGTCTCATCAGCCTCGCCAAGCGCTACAGAATCGGCATGTCGCTCACCACCATCTCTCCCAAGCGCCTCGTCGGCAGCCTCCGTCACATGTGGCCCACCCATGACGACCGGCACTCCTACAGCCCGTATCGCATCAGCCATCCGGTACGCTCTTGCGACCATCCTGGTCATCGCGCCAATGCCCACCAGGCCGACCTTTTCGTCCTGGACAAACTGCACCAGCTCGGCTTCAGTCATTGGCTTCGCGTTGCCATCAATAAGCAAAACTTCGTGTTCCTTAGGCGTGAGCGCCTGCAACAGAAACATCCAGAGGTGCGGCATGAAGTTACGCGTGACGCCATTATCAGGGTTGTAAAGTAGGATTCTCATGCTCGATTCCCTCTAAAACAGTCAGTAGAAACAGAACGTAAGGTTTGCTGAAAGGAACGAGCAACAGAATGCAAAAGGAAGGAGTAGATTACTCGATCCAGATGTACCGGAAGCCAATTCGGCGGACACTATAACACGTATGTACGGAGCCGCACACATTGCCCCCCGCTATGAACAGCAAAAAGAGGACGCACGGGGCAAAAGCGTCTTCTTCTCAATACCTTTTAAACAGAATCAGGCCTAAAAGTCGAACTTAATACCCAACTGCAGTTGCCGAGGCGTGGCGAATGTTGTTGTACCCGACGCGGGTGATGAAAATGTGCGCGGGGTTCCAAAAGCCGTCAACGCTGGAGGCGGTGTAAGCGTAGGGACTCCTCCCGGTGTCGAGAAGGCGAAGAAGGTGTTGTTCACAGTTGCCACATTAGGACGATTGAAAACATTGAAACCTTCCAGGATTAGGCGAATGCGCATTTGCTCGCCTAAGGGAATAGAACGAGTAAGGCGCATGTCAAACTGGTATATCGAGGGAGTGGTAAATTGATTCCTCACGGTCCCCGGCAAACGGTCGTTCGAGCGGTTACCATCATTGTTCGGATCGTTGCTTACCAATGCGGAGTAGGGTGTGCCTGATTGGAATTGCATAATCGAGGAAAACCCATAGTCGCTAAACAAAGCGCGAGCCACCGGGTTATCGCTCCATTTGATCTTGCCCCACTCGTAAACCGGGCTGAATACGAAACGATGCCGCAAATCGGTGTCGGAACGACCGTAATCGAGTCCGGGACTCAACTGGTTCTCGACAATCTTTCCATCATCAGCGCCGAAAACCACAATTGTCTGGTCTGGTCGATCGTCCTTGGCCTTCGAGAAAGTATAGGCCGCAATGAATTGAAGTCCGCGCGTCAGACGTTGCGTGGCCTGGATGGCCAAACCGTTGTAGAGCGACTTCGCCCCGCTCTCGAAGATACTGATACGATTGTAGGACTGTCCGGTCACGCGGGAGATCGGTCGCGCTCCGAGGAAACGCTGGAACGTGTAGCTCTGCCCTCCTGTGGTTATTGTCAATGGCGTCGGGGCCGGCAAGTTGATGTCGCGTGTACGAGTCAGGTGCAATCCGTGGTAGTAAAGATAAGTCGCCGACACACTCAGGTTTCGCGCGACCTCCCGCTCAATTCCAAGTCGTCCTTGTTCGACGTACGGTTGAACGTAGTCCTGGGTAAAAAGAAATAGGTTTGGGTTTGCCGATGTGCCTGGCGGCGGCGCCGTCAGAACATTCGGATAAGTTAAACCTGCAGCCGCAATTCCCGCGGCGTTAAGGTTGATGCCAGTGACCTGAATACCATTCTGTGAATGGGCCGTTCCCAGCACAATCGCCGGCGTGCGACCGTAGAAAATGCCGAAGCCGCCGCGAATAACTGTTTTTTCATCAGGCGAGTAGCTGAATCCTGTACGCGGAGCGAAATTATTCTTGTCCTTCGGACAAAAGCTCGTATCGATGCCGTGTGACAAGAGCAAGACATCGGGATTCTGAACCGGCGGACAGGCAAAACCCTGGTAGTCGTAGCGAGCCCCGAGATTGAAAGTCAGTTTTGGTGTAGCGCGGAAGTCATTCTGAGCGAAGAAAGAATACTCGGAAGCATTAGGCTCCGTCGTGCCGCCCGTAGTGCCCGCCCCGGGAAAATTCTGCGTGTAAGCGCTGGGGGAATTCGAGCCAAATGACGCAGCGGACGGAAATGTGTATGAACCACTAAAGAGGCCCGGGAAAAAATTGAAGATTCGATCGAAGTTGAAATCGAGTCCAAACTTCCAGTTACTACGACCATTTACATAGGACACGTTGTCGATGAACTGCACGCGCTTGATGGTGGTCTCGCGCGGACTGAAATTGTTTCGCCCGATGCTGAAGTTCTGTCCCGTAGTCACCGTGATTACGGCCTCGGGATCGGTGCTGTTAGCCTGACCTGGCTCTTTGTCTCGAGCAAGCTGGAACCGAAACTCATTCACCACACTTGGGCTCAGGGTCGAAGTCAATGTACCCGAGAACGTATCACTCTTGACCAAGCTGTCTCCCGAATGCTCTTCCGCGCTGAGCGGCCCATTGTTCTCGTTGTTCTGTCCGGTGAATCCCTGGTGGTTATAGCGAAGAGTGAGTTGATTACTGTTGTTCAGTCGGATGTCACTCTTGCCCAGGAAAACGTCCTGACTTCTGCCAACCTGGTAAGTAGCAGTCTTCGGGAGGAGTGTCGCCCGGACAGCCGGGGATGCTGAGCTCAAGTTCACATCAAGTATCTGCGGCACGTCTGCGCGTTGGCCGTCATAAGTAAAGAAAAAGAACGCCCGATTTTTTACGATTGGCCCACCGATCCGCCCACCAAATTGGTTAATCCGCGATGGCGACCGTTTGTTGGGCAAGCCTCGCCGAAACTGATTTGCCTTGTTGATGGGATCGTTCGCGTTCAACGACTCGTCGCGAAGATATTCAAACGCGCCACCGTGAAACTCATTAGTGCCGGATTTGGTGACGACGTTAATGACGCCGCCAGCCGCGCGTCCAAATTCCGCCGAGAAGCCATTCTGATTGACTTGAAACTCCTGCACCGACTCTTCGGAGAACTGATAGGGAGGGCGCACGCCGCCACGACCGAGCGCCTGGCCGAAGAAAGTGTTGTTGTTGTCAACGCCGTCTACTTGCAAACTATTAAATGTTCCCCGCTGGCCCCCTACTGACAGATCGCCGCCACGTGGATCGCGCACTACCGCCGGCGAGAGCGTTGCAAAATCCTGGAAGTTACGTCCGTTGATAGGCAGGTTGTCTATTGAGCGTTGGTCGATAGTGGTGGCCACCGAGGTACGCGTGGTTTCGACGACCTGGCCCTCTGCGGAAATGTCGACCATCGCGGTGGTCGCGCCCACTCCCAATTGAATGTCCAACGGCGTTTGTCCTCCCACCATGACCACGACGTTTCCAAAGGTCGTCGGCGCAAAGCCTTGCGCACCGCTGGTTTCGACTCTGTACCTGCCAGGCTGGAGGAAGGTCATCTTATAGAGGCCTTCGTCGTTCGCTTGAGTACTCTTGGCAAGACCCGTTTCCTGATTCGTGGCGGTAACTGTGGTCCCTGGCACAGCTGCACCGTTTGGATCGAGTACCCGACCTTCGATGTTTCCGGTGGTTGCCTGCGATTGGGCCAATACGCTTGTGACGGTAACCAGCATTAGCAGACAGATCAGTGGAGTGCATACCCTAAAAATGCGGCTGGATTTTGTAGACATGATTTCCTCTCAAGATGATCAAGCTTTTGTGGATAGTGGAAGCCTCTTCATTGAGGCCGCCACCATTATTCTTGCAGTAAAATGTGGAACCGGAGACGGGCTGGATATTAGTCCAAGCCACCAGTCAAAGCAAGAAGTGGAGAGTAAAATATTGAGTGACTAATATTTGGGCACGCTCGGATCAACTTCGTCTGACCAGGCAGTAATACCGCCGCGCAGATTTATCAAACGTCCCGGGAAACCCGCCCGTTTAAGGGCCGCAATAGCCTTCGCGCTGCGACCGCCCATTTTGCAGTGCACGATTGTTTCCTTTGCAGGATCGATTTCGTCTATTCGATTCGCAACCTGCCCGAGCGGAATAAGCCTGGTGCCGGGAATTTTTGCAATCTCGTACTCGTTTGGTTCCCTGACGTCAATGATCTGAAGGTCATCACCGAGGTCAAGACGCCGCTTGAGCTCGAGGGCGCTAATCTCTTCGAGTTGTTCCTTACTACCGGCCACTACCGCCTCAGGTTTCGGTCGCAGTCCACAGAACTCCTCGTAATCAATCAACTCCTTGATGGTTGGATTGTCTCCGCAGACTGGGCACTCGGGATTCTTGCGCAGCTTGAGCTCGCGAAACTTCATCTGCCACGCGTCAAACAGTAAGAGCCGGTTGATGAGAATACCGTCAGCGCCAAGGATGATCTTTATTGTCTCGTTGGCCTGGATAGCTCCGACGATTCCGGGTAAAACGCCAAGGACGCCGCCTTCGGCGCAGGAAGGCACCAGCCCGGGCGGCGGCGGCTCCGGATAAAGGCACCGATAGCACGGTCCGCGTTCAGCCCAGAAAACACTCGCTTGCCCTTCAAAGCGAAAGATCGAGCCATAAACATTCGGCTTGCCCAAAAGGACGCATGCGTCATTGACAAGATAGCGAGTGGGAAAGTTATCAGTGCCGTCGACGATGACGTCGTAATCACGAAACAACTCAAGCGCATTGTTGCTAGTTAGGCGCGTTTCGTACGTGTCGATGTCTATGTGCGGATTGATGTCGCTCAAGCGGTCGCGTGCCGACTCAATTTTTGGCCTGCCTACGTCTTTGCTGCCGTGGATGATCTGACGTTGTAGATTCGAAGCCTCTACGACGTCGAAATCAACCAGACCAAGCCGGCCAATGCCGGCTGCAGCCAGATACATCCCCACGGGGGCACCCAGACCACCGGTTCCGATCATGAGAACGCTCGCTGCCTTCAAACGACGCTGTCCTGTTAGGCCCACTTCCGGCATTATCAAATGCCTGCTGTAGCGCGAGATCTCTTCGTTGGAGAGAGACGGCAGATTGGCCGCCACTTCCTCCTCCGTTATTAGCCCGCCGGCAATCGAAGGCACAATCATCAACGTATCGCCCTCTTTCACCTGCGTATCTGGTCCTGACTGATGGCGAATGTCTTCGTCGTTGAGATAGATGTTTACAAAACTACGCAGCGCATTCTGGTCGTTGTACAGATGGTGGCGTAACTCCGCATGCTCCGACGTAAGCCGGTCAAGTGCTTTACCTACCGTCTCGGCTTCGACCTCCACTTTCGAGCTGCCTGCGGTGAATTGACGCAGCGCAGTGGGAATCATGATGGTAACCGGCATAACTAATCCTCCAGCATAGATCGTACATTGGACGACTTCATTGTGTGGCACGGGCGTCTCGCCCGTGGATCACCCGCAAGATGCGCGTGCCACGTAATCATTCGACGTACCTCTCGCCACCATCGCAAATGATAGTGACCACCACGGAATCACGGGCCAGCGTCCCGGCAAGCCTTAGCGCAGCAAATAGATTTGCGCCCGAGCTGGTACCCACAAACAGGCCTTCCTCTCGCGCCAGCCGACGAACCATCAATTGAGCGTCTTCTGTGGCGACCTCAACGTTCGCGTCAGCCAGCGTAGGATCATAGATGCCCGGCACCCGCGCAGTCGCCATGTGTTTCAGCCCTTCAAGCCCATGCAGCGGTGAATCCGGCTGCAGCGAGATACAACGGATGGCTGGATTCAGTTCCTTGAGCCGGCGACTGGTGCCGACAAACGTTCCCGCGGTTCCTAGTCCTGCTATGAAATGCGTAACGCGTGTTTCGGTCTGTTCCCAAATCTCGGGCCCCGTTCCCTCATAGTGGGCGAGCCAGTTTGCCGGATTGTTGTATTGGTCGGGATAGAAATATCTCTCAGGATCGCGCGCAAACATGTCCCGCGCAAGAAGCTGAGCTCCATCGGTCGAGAGCAATGGATCAGTTTCAATAACCTCGACACCGAAGCTGTGCAGAATTCGTTTTCGTTGCCGGCTCGCGTTCTGCGGCAAACAAATCGTGACGGGATAACCCCGGGCAGCGCCGATCATTGCATACGCGATGCCCGTATTACCGCTCGTCGCATCCAATATCGTCATGCCCGGACGCAGCTTTCCGCTTAGCTCCCCGTCCCGGATCATTGCGAGCGCAGGACGATCTTTTACCGAACCGCCCGGATTCAGATGTTCAGCTTTGGCCAGGACTTCGACCCCGTAGGGCAGATCTCGGGTTATCCGACGCAACTGCAGCAAGGGCGTATGGCCGATAATTGTCTCGATTGTATCCTGCGTGAAGCTAGCTTCGGCTTCCGCTAATGCCAATGTCTTCATGAAATGTCAGACCACAACGGGATTTCAGTGCTCACAAATGGTTACCAGGCGCTAAAGCAAAACCGGTCGCGAATTCCTTTGCGGCTCGCGACCGGCTGTCTAAAACTCTTGCTGCGCTTGGTTGCCTGGTTAGATCCTCCTCACGCGTGCATTCGCTTCGGCCGGTTGCGCCGCATACAACAGGCGCAACAAGCGAAACAATAGCAATGACCAAAGCAGCAGTTCGACATCGATTTTGTTTAGTTCCTTGTGAGTCAAACTATAGGGAACTTGCTAAGCCTGTGTCAAGCAAAGCTAGTCCAAGGCCAATGGATGCTAAGCTCAACTTAACCAAAACCACTTACAGAACCATTTGCGGTAGCCAATGGATCCTGGCACTCAACTTGAAGAGTACCAGTCAGAGCGGTAGCGCCCGGGTTTTTCCGCAGCGGCGCAAACCACACTCAAGCGCAAATCCTTACTACCACTCAAGCCAGCTTTAGTGCTCATCGTATTGAGCTGTGCTCTTCGAGTTGAGTGCAGGATCCATTGGCTACCGCAAATGGTTCTGTGGGTTGAGTCGTTCTGGCGTGGTTGACGATGGTACCCGGTGGATACCGCGTGGTGGTACTGACCTCATTGGGACACTGCTGATTTTCCATTTGTGATTTTCCATTTGTGATTTTATTGCGTCTGAGTTCTTCATGATGAGGAGCCTCATAGACACAAATGGTCGCGAATGAAAAATGGAAAATGGAAAATGGAAAATGCTCAGTTCTTCGGGCCGACAGCTAGCGGCCGCCAGAGCGAGAGAAGGCGCTTGGCGCTGCTGGTCTGGAGAATACTCATCACTCCCATGTATCCAAAACCAAAGAAAAACAGGGACAGGAACGGAATTGTCCCCCACATATGCAGACGAGCGGCGTAGAGAATAGCGAGCAGAAAGTAAAGTGAGAAGCCTAGCTCCAGCAACGGCAACAACCCTCGTTTTCGTTTGTACTTTTTGACTTTCCAGGTTTCGTCAGTGGTCTGCTCAACGCTGTATTTCGGCGTTCGCACAAACTCAGATCTGATGCCTAGTAAAGCTTCGATCACAGCACGCGCATTAGAAAAGGCCAGGCCGATGCCGAGGCCCATCACCAGGGGAAGGTGCAACAAGCGTGGTGAGCGTTTTTCGTCGAGATACCAAACTGCTGTCCCGTAAAACAAAAAGACCGAGATCGAAGAGAAAAACAGCAGCGGCAGATCGAGAATCATCAGGTGGTAAAAAGGTTGATTGTAACGGACCAACAGCAGCGGAAACTGCAGGAGACTTGCAACGATCATCAGCGGATAACTGATATTTCCCGTCAAGCGGAAAAACATCTCGAGTTTGACGCGGAGCGGCAACGGCGCGCGCCAGATCCTGGGATAGAGCTTAATGCCCACTTGCATGACGCCTTTGGCCCAACGGCTCTGTTGCGCTTTGAAAGCATTGATCTCAACTGGAATCTCGGCGGGCGCCTCTTCGTCCAGCAGGTATACAAACTTCCATCCCATCAACTGCGCGCGAAAACTCAGATCAGTGTCTTCTGTTAGAGTGTCGTGCTGCCAGCCGCCGCTCATTTCGATCGCGCGACGACGCCAAATTCCAGCAGTGCCGTTGAAATTGAAAAAACCGCCAGTGCGATTGCGCGTGGTCTGTTCGACCACAAAGTGGCCATCGAGCATGATCGTCTGCAATCGCGTCAACAGATTGTAATCACCGTTTATGTGTGACCAGCGCATCTGCGCGCATCCGACTAGCGGATCCGTGAAGAAGTCTACGAGTTTTCTCAGGCAATCAGGTTTGGGCACAAAGTCGGCATCAAAAATCGCCACTAACTCCCCTTTGGCTACCTTTAGTCCCTGCTCAAGAGCGCCAGCTTTAAAGCCAGTGCGGTCGGTGCGGTGCATGTACTTAATGTCGAAGCCCTGATCAACGTAACTGGCGACCGTTGCTTCGGCCAGCTTAACAGTCTCGTCTGTCGAGTCGTCGAGGACCTGAATCTCCAGTTTCTCTCTGGGGTAATTGATCGCTGTAATAGCCTTCACGAGTCGCTCGACAACGTACATCTCATTGAAGAGTGGGAGCTGCACAGTAATGACCGGCAAATGCTCCTCGTTGAAATGGGCTTTTGGTTTGGGAACAAAACTTCGATAGCGCCAGAAATCAATCACCTGCTTTACTCGGTAACCGCCATAAATTGCCAGTATCGTAAGAATAGTGAAATATAAAAGCAGGATGGTCCAATCGAAAGCATCGAGTTGATAGAGCGGGCTGATATTGCCCCAGGTCTTGTAAACCAGGTCGGCAAAGTACTGCTCGAAGAGCTGATTTGGCGTGGGTCCCCACGGAGGAATTGTGTCTTGCAAGATCATAGCTTCGCTCAGACAAAACTGCCCCCAAAATCGGGGCACAAGATTCTACCGCACAGATGCTCTTAAGCGAAATTCAAACCGTTGAACTGAGAACACCGTAAGGATCCTGACTTAACCGCCAAGACGCCAAGACCAAGAACAGGCAATGAAGTCTTGGAACGGGCTAAGACGCTTTCTGCCAGCCTTCTCCTTGTTCTCCGTGCGCTTGGCCGCTGGCGGTTCATGCTTTTCATTGAATCCCGTTTCCGAACGGATCCTTACTTTAGTTGACCGCCGTTCTAAATCCGACGGTGAGGAGAGCTGTAGTCACTGGGCGCGGCCGTAACCGTTTTCCCTGGTGAGTCGAATTGCACCGCCGGAACTCGTCTTTCCTGAGGACCCGCGGCCACACGTGATTTGGAGTAGCGACTCAAATCCACCAAGCCAGGCATGATGTAAAAAACCACGACAGCGCCGAGGAGAGCTCCGGTTAGAAAGCGCGAAAAGTGAGTGTTCTCCCAGATTCCAAACAAGCCCAGGGAAAAGTCAATTGCCAACGGCGCCGCCGCAATGAAGAGCCACTTTCTTTCCGGTGCGTCAGTGCGCCTTAACCTGGTAATCAGAGGATACAAAATGAGGGCTCCGGCAAACCCTCCGTAAAGACCAGCGCAACGAGCGCAAACCGCGAGCTTGTGACCGGCTATGAAGAACGAGCGCTCCGGAGCTTGATGACAGACATAGCTGAAAGCTTCGTAGATACCGAAAGACAGAATGCGATAACCGTTTGCCTGGGCGAGCGGCGCTCCGAGGATCAGTGTGACCAGGAGCAAAGCCACAGTTACCGCGGTGCCCCACACGATCAGCGGTCGCCGATCAGCCACGAACTGGGGAATGTATTGATCTGGAGGGAGGTACAGACTCATTTCCGATTGCCAATTGCCAATTGCCGATTGGATTCAAATTTGATCGAATCGTGATTCTGACAGCTTGCCTATGGCTCTAGTGACCATTTGAATTGCCAATCGGCAATTGGCAATCGGCAATGCCTAGAACCTGATGACCGTATCCGGCCCGCCTTCAATATGCAGCGTATCGACAAATCGAATGTGTCTGGATTCCGTGGTCATCACGACCGAGTGAGTTCGCTTCCCTGCCCCAAAGAACCTAACTCCTTTTAGCAAGGCGCCATCCGTGACGCCCGTCGCGGCGAAGATTATCTTCTTGCCCGGCGCGAGATCGTTGGTGTCGTAAATCTTGTCCGGATCCTTGATCCCCATCGACTGAAGACGTTCGAGCACCTCTTCCTTGGCAGGCACTTTGTTCTTGTCGACTCCCAGGCGTTCCGGATCAAAAACTAGTCTTGCCTGAATCTCGCCGTTGAGACATTTCATCGCGGCTGCTGTGATCACTCCTTCGGGAGCGCCACCAATACCAAGCAACGCATGGATATTCGTACCCGCAACTGCCGCGGAGATACCCGCGGAAAGGTCGCCATCTCCAATCAAACGTATGCGAGCGCCTGCTTCGCGAACGTCGGCGATCAACTTTTTGTGACGTGTGCGGTCAAGAACGATGACAGTCAAGTCTTCGATATCGCGACCGAGCCGGCGCGCGATGTTTTTCAGATTGTCTTTCACTGGTGCATCGAGGTCGACAACTCCTCGCGAGGACGGCCCCACGACGATCTTGTCCATATATATATCCGGCGCATTCAATAAACCACCGCGTTCTGAGGCGGCCAGCACAGCGATAGCGTTGTTCGCGCCCAGAGCGCAGAGGTTCGTGCCTTCAAGCGGATCGACTGCTATGTCTACCTCTGGGCAGGAGTCCGCCATTTCCTCGCCCACGCCGAAGCCGCCGCCCACATCTTCTCCGATGTAAAGCATCGGCGCTTCGTCTCGCTCTCCCTCACCAATAACGATGCGCCCGCGCATTGGGACCGTGTCCATCACCTCGCGCATTGCTTCAACCGCGACATGATCAGAATACTTGCGGTCGCCCTGCCCCATCGTACGCGCCGAAGCAATTGCCGCAGCCTCGCAGACGCGCAAGAAATCCAGAGACAGCTCGCGCTCTGTCTTCAACTCGTGACCCATTTTGCTTAGCTCTCCTGATTCCGGAAGTTTGACTGCGAAACAGTCGAGATCCCTGCCAATCGCAGATGATGAAGTGCGGCCTCATACTAGCAGAGCAGTCCGGGATTTTGTAGCTTGGGCGGCATCACTTAGGGGGGCAGTCGGAATGTAAACGGACCGCCCCGAATTTCGGATAAGCTCCTAACTGGGACCGCGTCTCGTCCGCCTGGCAGCGTCAGACGAAGCTTTGCTGGAGGCTCGGAATGTCGGCTGCCGATCGGTTCGCGCTGCGCGCTCATTGCGGACGAGACGTCCGCAGTCCCAGCAAAAGAGCTTGAAGGGTTCTCTGAAAGGCCCTTCCGAACCAGCACCTAGTGTGGTCATAAGCGAATCCGCGGGTGTTTCTCACGACTGGCCGGATCTGGCAAGATTACGGCGATTTCTCCGGAGATCGGCTGAAAGCACGGTGGGATTGGCACTTTTCTCTAAATAAACCTCTCTACTATTCCCGGCGTTTTCGCAAACGGCATCGACGTAAGCGCAACAGGTCAGATAAACTCGGGACCAACGAATAGAGGGGCCCAGATTGATTGCGGAGATCAGGTAGATGAAGACATCCAAACCTCTAGTGCTCGACTTGAGTAAAGTTGGCGCCGGCGACGTAGAACTCGTCGGCGGCAAGTGTGCCAGCTTGGGCGAATTGTTTCGGGCGCTGGTTCCCCGGGGCGTGCGCGCCGTCGATGGTTTTGCTACCACGAGCGAAGCCTACCGGCGCCTGCTCGCAACAAACGGACTTGGTGAGCGGTTGCGCGAGCTGATGAGCGGGCTCGATCACCAGGATATTCGCGCACTAAACGCTGCGGGCCGCGAGGCACGTGCTCTGATGCTCGACACTCCGCTCCCAACGGAAGTGGACGAGGCAATACTCGTCGCCTACAGAAGACTATGCCAGCGACTTGGCCGCACGCCCGAGGTGGCAGTGCGCTCGTCAGCGACTGCGGAAGATTTACCTGACGCTTCCTTTGCGGGCCAACAAGACACGATTCTGAACGTGCGCGGTGAAAGCCAGCTTATTGAGGCCTGCCATAAATGCTTTGCCTCGCTCTGGACCGACCGCGCAATTTCGTACCGCGCCGCGCGCGGTTTCGACCATTTTGAAGTTGCGCTCTCCATTGGAGTGCAACCAATGGTTCGTTCCGACCAGGCGTGCTCAGGCGTGATGTTCACACTGGATACAGAATCGGGTTTTCGCGATGTCGTGGTTATCAACGGCGCCTGGGGATTGGGGGAGGCAATTGTGCAGGGCATGGCGACACCGGACGAGTGGGTGGTGTTCAAACCTACCTTGCAGATTGGAGCGCGTCCGATCGTGAGCCGGCGTCTGGGCGGTAAGGAAGTGAAGATGGTTTACGGACTGGACGGACGCGGAACGCGTACGCGCGAAGTCGTTGAGGCACAACGCGGAAGATTCGTCCTTGACGACTACGAAGTGCTGGAGCTCGCGCGCTGGGCGTGTCTTATCGAAGAACACTATTCAGCAATAGCCGGGCGTTCTACGCCGATGGACATCGAGTGGGCCAAGGACGGTTACACAGGCGAGCTTTTCATTCTGCAAGCGCGACCAGAGACAGTCCATGCAACCAATGGAAAAAACTACATCGAAACCTACCGGCTAACCGGCGAGCATGGTGCGCCACTGGTTTCGGGCATCGCGGTCGGCGAGAAGATCAACACGGGTCGCGTACATGTGCTCGCCGACCCCGATCATCTGGCGGAGTTTAAGGCGGGCGATGTGCTTGTGACTTCGATGACCGACCCTGCCTGGGAGCCGATCATGAAAAGGGCCGCCGCCATAGTTACGGATCGCGGCGGCCGGACTTGTCATAGTGCGATCATCAGTCGCGAGCTTGGTCTTCCCTGCATTGTGGGCACCGGAAACGCGACCCAGGTATTACAAACGGGCGCCGACGTGACCGTCTCATGCTCAGAAGGGGCACACGGAAACATTTACGAAGGAAGCATTGAGTTTGCAGTTGACCGGCGAGTCGTCGGAGACGAACAGAGACCGCGCACCCAGGTGATGATGAACGTTGGTGATCCGGACCACGCGTTCGCCGTGGCGTCATTGCCCAACGACGGCGTAGGTTTGGCGCGCCTCGAATTCATCATTAACAATCACATCGGCATCCATCCGATGGCCCTGGTGCACTATCCGCATCTACAGAATCCAGACGTGGTACGCGAAATAGAACAGCGCATCGGCGAGGAAGACCCTAGAGAATTTTTCGTGCGCCGCTTGGGGGAGGGGATCGGCCGCATCGCCGCGGCGTTTTATCCGAAGCCGGTTATCGTGCGCATGTCGGACTTCAAATCAAACGAGTATGCCAGGCTAATCGGCGGCCAGGAGTTTGAGCCGACCGAAGAAAACCCGATGCTTGGTTTTCGCGGAGCTTCCCGCTACTACGACGATCGTTATCGCGAAGGCTTCAAGCTGGAATGCCAGGCTCTCGAGCGCGTTCGTATCGAGATGGGACTCGTTAATGTCAGAGCAATGATTCCCTTCTGCCGCACCGTTGCTGAAGCCGAACGCGTAGTCAATTTGATGGCCGAGTTTGGATTGCGCCAGGGCGAACATGAGCTGGAAATCTATGCGATGTGTGAGTTGCCCGCAAATGTCATTTACGCCGACGAATTCCTGCGAGTCTTTGACGGCTACTCGATCGGGTCAAACGATTTGACGCAACTAACGCTGGGCCTCGATCGTGATTCTGAAATGGTGGCACACCTTTTTGACGAACGCGATGGAGCCGTGGAACGGATGGTCACAATGGCTATCGAGGCGGCCCATAGAGCAGGCAAGAAGATTGGCATTTGCGGACAGGCGCCCTCCGACTATCCCGAGTTTGCCCGTTTTCTTGTTGAGAAGGGCATCACTTCAATCTCGCTGAATCCAGACACCGTTCTCCAAACCACTCACATCATCCTCGAAGCAGAAGCCGAACTCGCTAATGCTGGTGCCGAGCCCGACAAGACTCCAAAGGAAGTATTAGTAACCAGCAGTTCGGTTACTTGAGTATTCTCAGGAGCCCAGGTGCCATAGCAAATTCGCAGGTCGGGAAGGGGGCAAAGCGAAGCGCGCCCCCGCTCAACCTTGAATGGCATTCTCCATCATTATTAATAAGCCTAGGCGCCCCATTTCACTGGAAGGTTAATGCTTCAGGTGGTAGGGTACGCTGGTGACGATCACTCCCTTCTTGAATAGCAACGCGCCCTTCAACAGTAACGAGCTTTGATTGTGCAGAATATGCTGCCACCACTTGGCGGGGATGAACTCGGGTAAAACCACTGTGATCATGTCGTCGTCGCGCTGTCGCTCCAGGCGGACAATGTACTTGAGCAACGGACGCGTTAATTCTCGATAGGGTGACGGCAACACTACCAACTGCACCCCGGCTCCCCAGCGCGCCCATTTTTCACGCAACCTGGCCGTCGTTTCTTCCTCAAAATCCACGTACACAGCCGTCACGTTGTCGTTAGAGATCGACCTGGCGTACTGCAATGCGCTAGCAACCCCGCGGTGGATGCCGGATATCGGTACGATCACGCTGTGCTTGATGGGCAGTAATTGCTCAAGCCCGTCCATGGAAAGCTGTCTGGCGACTTCGAGGTAATGACTGTGAATAGAGCGAAACATGAGCACCAATAGCGGTATTACTACGACTACGATCCAGGCCCCGTGAAGAAACTTCGTGACAATGAAAACGCACAGCACAACGAATGTGGCTACTGCACCAATAGCGTTGACGGCGATTGATCTTTTCCAGTTCGCTCCAGAAGTGACTTCATCGCTAACGAAGTGTGATTTGTGAGTCTCCTCCTCGTCGAGCTCGAGATCTGGCGCTGGTTGTAGGGCAGCGTCCACTCGCGCTTCAGCAGCATTGTTACGTTGCTGTTCAACTTCCGCTTGTTTTGAACGGACTGCTGCTCGCTCTTTGAGCCAGTGTCGCACCATTCCAGACTGCGACAGGGTGAAAGAAAGAAAAACGCCAACAGCATAGAGAGGGATCAACCGGCTTGTGTCCCCGCCGAAAACGATCACCAGGACACCGGAGAAAACAGCGAGAATGATAATTCCATTGGAGAAAACGAGTTTGTCGCCCCGATTGGCGAATTGCCGCGGCAGGAAGCGATCGCGTGCCAAAAGCGACGACAAGCGCGGAAAATCCGCAAAAGAAGTGTTGGCAGCAAGCACTAAGATTGCCGCCGTAGCCGCCTGCACAACGTAGTAGAACCATCCCATTGACCCGGTGAACATGATGCGGGCGAATTGCGAGATGACGGTTTCATTCTCGTGCGGATGGACATGGTAGAGATAAGCCATCACGCTAGTGCCTAGAAACATCGTGGTTAAAAGGACTGCCATCCAGACCAGTGTTGTGGAGGCATTAGAGGCTTCCGGCTTTTTGAAAGCCGGAACACCGTTCGAGATTGCCTCGATCCCGGTTAGGGCCGCGCAGCCATTGGAGAATGCCCCGAGCAGTAGGAAGATCGTTAGTGGTTGCAGACTATAGCCTTCGGCGGTCTTTAATTCTTCGGCGGACGGAACCGGGGCGGCGCCACCGTAAAAGTAGTAGTGAAACAGACCATAGCCGATCATCAGCAGAAAGCTGACGAGGAAAACGTATGTCGGGGTCGCGAACAGTGCGCCGGATTCACGCACGCCACGCAGGTTGGCGAGAGCGATGAAGGTGATAAAGGCGAGACAAAGGGCGACCCTATGATCGTTTAGCCAGGCCAGGCGCGTTCCCTGCGCCGCGGAAGTAATTGCCGCTACACCCGCTGCAATAGACACCGAAACCGTCAGGACGTAGTCAACGAGTAGAGACGCGCCGGCCACCAGGCCCGGCGTAGTGCCCAAGTTCTCTTTGGCTACGATGTAGGCGCCTCCGCCCGAAGGATAAGCATGAATTGTCTGGCGGTAGCTGGCGGCCACAATCGCCAACAAGGTGGCGATGCCGATTGAGATAGGCACCACAAACGTAAATGATTGCCCTTGTGTAGCAACCGCGGCGACGGCCAATACCAGCAAGATTTCCTCTGTTGCGTAAGCCGTCGAAGACAAAGCGTCAGAGGAAAAGACAGCCAGCGCCGTCTTCTTGGATAGCCGCTCGTGGGCCGCCTGTTCGGTTCTGAGCGCCCTGCCTATAAGAAAACGTTTGAGTTCCGCCGCCACTGTGTTGATTCCTTTGGTTTCTGATTCAGTATTACTTTGGGACTTTCACGCATCAATTTTCCATCGCTCAGCCAGCGGCAAATCGTCGCGAGCTACTTCTTTCAAATTCAGCGTCCTGGTTGGAGGCACTTTACCCTCATTCCACAAGTAGTCACTCAACAAACGCCTCGCCTGTGCTGTCCAAAAAGAACTCTCCAGAGCGAGGTGCCTTCTAGTTAAGCGACCTACATATCCCACTACCTCTTCATCAATTTGCACAACCACCTCATGGCGTGAGCCAGTCGGGTTAACTACGGTGAAGCGGCGCTCCTCAGGAAGCTGCCACTCTCCCTTATCTGGATCTAAGATCGTAAAACCATTCATTGTTATTGTTTCGATCAGAGCATGCGAGGGCTCTTCAATGGGCGGCGTCAAAGGTCGTTCCGGCCGGACTGAAGGTCGTTTTGCGACAGCGACGGCGACCGCGTTGCGCAGTGCTTCTGGAGTCATTGGCTTGCGCACGAAATCACTCGCCCCAAGTTTCATGGCGTCCACTGCGAGTTCAATGGATGCATATGCGGTAGCCATTACGACGCGCGCGTCAGCATTCTTTTCCTTGATTAGGCGCAGCGTCTCCAGACCATCCATGCCGGGCATTCTTTGATCCAGCACTACGCCGTCCCAAGCTGAGCCGTTGGCATAGAGCCTTACTCCTTCCACACCATCCGGCGCTTCGCCAACTTCGTAGCCAGCGGCCTCCAGGGTCAAGCGCATCATGCGCCGGATATGCTCCTCGTCATCAATGATTAGCACGCGCTTAGCCATACAAGTCTTCGCTATGACTTACTCAGGCAGCGATCGGCAGAGTAAAAGTGAACGTCGAACCATGGCCTGGTTCCGACTGAACACTGATCTGTCCGCCATGCGCTTCAACAATCAGTCTGGAGATCGCCAGACCTAACCCGGCGCCGCCAGTCGCGGCTCCCGGTACTTGCACAAACTTCTCGAAAACATGCGGCAAGTATTCCTGTGGAATTCCGGTGCCGCTGTCGGAAACGGAAACGGCGACGTAGTGGCCGCGCGGTTGGGCGCTGACTCTGATTTCACCTTGTTTCGTGTAACGAATGGCATTCACAACGAGGTTCGCCAGCACTCGTTCAATTTGGGAACGATCAGCCATCACGGCCGGAAGACCGGTAGGTGCGTCAACTCTAAAGGCGAGCCCTTTCGTTTCAACCTGAGGTCGCAATTCTTCCGCTTCGGCAGTAATCAAGTCTCGAGTTCTGATGGGTTCAAGGTCCGGCTTACTTTCACCGGCCTCAATTCTGGAAAGATCAAGCAAATCACGCATCAACTTATCCAGCCGCTCACAATCTTCGCGACAGGCACTCAGCACTTCCACTTGTTTATCGTTCAGATCTCCCGCCGCCCTTTCCAGCAGTAAATGAACGCCCATCTGCACGCTGGTCAGCGGTGTGCGCAATTCATGAGACGCCGTGGCTATGAATTCTGATTTGAGACGATCGATCTCGCGCAAGTGAGTGATGTCTTCAAGGAGTGTGACGGCCCCAAGCAAATGTTTTCCGTTATCGCGCATAGGTGTTGTACGAAGCCGAAACGCCCTTTCTGAACCGTCAACCGCGAGCGGCAAAACTGAAGACATACCCTCTCCGGCGACCGGACGTTGCGACTCAAGAGCTTCCGCTACAGCACTGGCGATACGGGTGTCGCGGGCCACTTCGCCTACATGCTTGCCGGTGTTTTCTTTCTCAGAACCGAATATCTCTTCCGCTGCGGGATTCAGTTTGGTTACGCACCCTTCAGCGTCTGTCACTATTACCGGATCATACAAAGAGTCTATTGCGGCTTCCGTGGTCTGTTGGGCCACAAGAAGCTTACCCATATCCGAGGTGCGGAGTTGCCGAATGCGCTCTGCCATGCGGTTGTATTCAACGGCCAGCAGACCAACTTCGTCTCGCGAACCTACCTCTACTTTTGCGTTGAGGTCACCCCCAGCCATTCTTGCGGTGGTTTCAGTTAGGTGTCGCAAAGGCTCAACGATTCGATTCGCGAGAAAGAAAGCCAGACCTAACCCGGCAGCGACTAATACGCCGGCAATAAGAAGCGTGCGATAGAACCACAGTTGGGCAGCGCCCGCCGCGGCCTCTGCCTTAGCAAGCATGGCGCGTTGATTGAGTTGCAGAAGATGCTCGCAGTCGGCGCGCAACTTGTTGAACTGTGGTTCAAGTCGCGTGAAGTATTCATTGCGTGCTGAGAGTTCTGCGTCCCCTGCAACAGATTTCTGTCCCGAATTTTCTGAGGCATTTACTTTCGTCATGAAGCCATCGAACATTTGATAGTAAGTATGCCGGTTACGCCGAATTGCCTCTATGGCTTCAGGCTCGCCGACTTCAGTGATGTTGTTTGCTGCCCTCTGGAAGTTGGCGTCAAATCGCGCGCGGTGCTCGCGCAGTTGAGCCAGAGCTCTTTCGCGCGCGCCGAGAAGGGCGAACAGCGCTGCCGAGTCTTGCCGTTCCAGACTCTCTTTCATCTCCTGCGCGGCCACCACCGAGTCATAGTTCTCAGAGATGATGCGCCGTGACACCTTTCCCATGTCGTGCAAACGCCAGGCACCCCAGCCTCCGAGCACCACAAGGGCCGCGACGAAGACTAAGTACCCGGATAGAAGTTTGGCTCGTAAGTTCATGGAGACATGCCGATTGCCGTGACTGAGTACTGAGTACTGAGTTCTGAGTACTGAGTACTGAGTACTGAGTTCTGAGTTCTGAGTACTGAGTTCTTAGCGATTACCACGAATTGGCAATTGGCAATCGGCAATCGGCAATGGTTTCATTCTGACTCTAGACTCCCGACTCTAGACTCCCGACTCTAGACTCCCGACTCTTGACTCCCGACTCTAGACTCCCGACTCTTAACTCCCGACTCTTAACTCCTTACTTAACGGCACCACCTGCACGGTTGCGTCGCGCACTTCATGGAGAAAACGGTTGATGATTGAACCGCGCAAGAGAATATCCCAGCGAGATCGCGAGGTCTGGCCGAAAACAACATGCGTGATGCCTTCACGTCTAGCAAAATCGATCAAAGCATCGGCCACGCGGCGGGACTTTAACTTAACGACCTTTGCTCCAAGCTCCTCAGCAAACCGAGTGTTCTCCTGCAGCGCCGCGTAATCGACAGGTTTGATTCTCCCGGGCTCCTCGTTCGGCGTCTCTACATAGACTGCATACCAGTCGCTTGCCAACCGACCTGCAATGCGGGAACTGACCCTCAGCAGTTTCTTTGCACTCCCTCGCGAAGCCATGCAGACCATCACCTTTTCAGGAATGACCGCTTGTTCCAGTCCTTCACGTTCGCGGTAATCGT
Organism: Pyrinomonadaceae bacterium; assembly: GCA_050748205.1. Lineage (GTDB taxonomy): Bacteria > Acidobacteriota > Blastocatellia > Pyrinomonadales > Pyrinomonadaceae > PSRF01. Next base: position 25,438 of record JBOGOU010000361.1, read on the forward strand.
GAGCTTTAGTCGCCTGATCGGTCGCCACTTGCCTGAGCGCCAGCTCGCGCAACGCCGACAGATTGCCTTTGCGAAAGAAATTATTCAGAGCCTGCTCAATCTTCACTACGTCGTAGATCTTTCCCTGCCGCAAACGCGTCCGCAGCGTATCGACCGAAACGTCAACGTTCACCACTTCATCCGAACGTCGCAAAAAATGATCGGGCACCGTCTCCCGAACGCGCACTCCCGTGGTGCGTGTAACGACATCGTTAAGCGATTCAAGATGCTGGATGTTGACAGCCGTAATCACTGAAATGCCCGCGCTGAGCAAATCCAACACGTCTTGGTAGCGTTTGCGGTTCCTTGAGCCGGGGACATTCGTGTGAGCAAGTTCGTCAACGATGGCAATGGCCGGCCGACGAGCAATCACCGCGTCGACGTCTATCTCTTCCAGTGTGACGTCACGATATTCAACCCGGCGCATCGGCACGAGTTCAAGATCGCCGATCATCGCCTTCGTATCTTCGCGTCCATGAGGTTCCACGGCCGCGACAACAATATCAGCGCCCTGCTTTTTGAGCAGATGGGCATCTTCCAACATCTGATAAGTCTTACCGACACCGGGTGCTGCACCGATGTAAACACGCAACCTGGCCCGCTCGCCTTCCTTGAGTTTGGCGAGCAGGGATTCTGGTGAGGGACGGTTGCCGTTTTCTTTCATGGTTGTCAGTAGTCAGTTGTCAGTTGTCCGTTGTCAGGTGTCGGTGTCGGTTGGCCCTTCATGGTCCATGAACGACTGATCACGGACAACTGAGTACTGACAACTGACCACTGACTAAGATCCGAAATCATTTCCTCCTGGGTGCTGTCCTTTCCAAATCCAAATTTAGCTCCAAGACGTTTACGGTCGGCTCACCCAAAAAACCAAATTGTCGACCTTGTGTGTGGCGTGCTACGATCCGCCGCAGTTCTTGCTCACTAATGATGCGCTCGCGAGCAACCCGGGGCATTTGAAACTCAGCCGCTGCGGGCGAGATGTGTGGGTCGAGTCCCGAAGCCGAAGTGGTTACCAGATCGATCGGCACAGGTTTGCCAGGATTCTCCGCCTGCAACTCTCCTACATCGGCCTTGACGCGGTCGATCAGTTTCTGACTAGTGGGACCGAGATTAGATCCTGACGACGCTCTAGCGTCGTAGCCAATGACGCCGGCCGCTGAAGGTCTGGGACGAAAGTAACCAGGAGAGGAAAACGGCTGGCCGATTAGCCTGGAGCCGATGACTGTTCCGTCGGCGGCTTTGATCAATGATCCGTTGGCCTGGTCGGGAAAGATGACCTGGGCCATGCCAGTCACGATTAGCGGATAGATCAAGCCGAGCAAAACAGTAGTGACAATAGTCATCAGAATCGCTGTTAGTACATCCTTCATAATTTAAGCCAATCCAATTGCATGAATGATCACATCGATGATCTTTATGCCGATGAAAGGCGCGACAATTCCACCCAAGCCATAGATCAGCAGGTTGCGTCGCAGCAGCGAAGCCGCGCTCATGGGCCGGTACTTCACGCCTCTCAAAGCCAGCGGAATCAAGGCAATGATGATCACGGCGTTGAAGATAACCGCGGAGAGAATCGCGGACCGCGGCGTACGCAAGCCCATGATGTTCAGCGCATTGAGAACAGGAAACGCGGCGGCAAACATTGCCGGAATAATCGCAAAGTATTTCGCAACGTCATTGGCAATTGAGAACGTGGTCAAGGCGCCACGCGTCATGAGTAGTTGCTTGCCGATCTCGACCACCTCGATCAGCTTGGTCGGATTGGAATCTAAATCGACCATGTTGCCGGCTTCTTTGGCTGCCTGCGTGCCGGTATTCATCGCGACACCAACGTCAGCCTGGGCCAGGGCCGGTGCATCATTGGTGCCATCACCCGTCATGGCCACAAGTTTGCCGCCTTCCTGCTCGCGTTTTATCAACGTCATCTTGTCCTCCGGCATGGCTTGCGCCAGAAAATCATCGACACCCGCTTCGCGCGCGATCGTCGCCGCAGTTAGCGGGTTATCGCCGGTGATCATGACGGTCCGAATCCCCATCTGACGCATTTGATTGAAACGCTCGGTCATTCCGCCCTTGATGACGTCTTTCAGTTGGATCACGCCGAGCGCTACTCTGTCTTCAGCCACCACCAGAGGCGTGCCACCCTCTCTTGAAATGCGTTCGATTATGGAAGTCAATTCGTTGGGGACGCCGTTTCCAAACGAGCTGAGGTAATTCTCGATCGCATCGGCGGCCCCTTTGCGAACCTCCCGCCCATCGAAATCCACTCCCGACATGCGGGTTTGCGCCGTAAAAGGGATGAAGCGTGCTTCGTGCGGGGCAAGGTCCCGTCCCCGCAGGCCATACTTCTCTTTCGCCAGCACCACTATCGAGCGACCTTCGGGCGTTTCGTCGGCCAGCGATGAGAGTTGAGCCGCTTCGGCCAACTCTGTTTCGTCAACCCCCCGTAGCGGAACGAAAGCCGTGGCTTGACGATTACCCAAAGTAATCGTGCCGGTCTTGTCCAGCAGAAGTGTGTTCACATCCCCGGCAGCTTCCACCGCACGGCCGGACATTGCGAGCACGTTGTGCTGGATCAAGCGGTCCATGCCCGCAATACCGATAGCTGATAGCAGGCCGCCAATAGTTGTGGGAATCAAGCAGACGAGAAGCGACACTAGAACAAAGACCGTCTGCGAGGCGTTGGAATAGATAGCAAACGGCTGAAGAGTCACGACCGCGAGCAGGAATATAATTGTGAGTCCGGCGAGAAGAATGTTCAGCGCGATCTCGTTTGGCGTCTTTTGCCTTTCGGCACCTTCGACGAGCGCAATCATGCGATCGATAAACGTCTCACCAGGATTGGACGTGATTCGCACCTTGATTCGATCCGAAAGCACGCGCGTACCACCCGTAACCGCAGAACGGTCACCACCTGCCTCGCGAATAACAGGCGCGCTCTCGCCCGTGATCGCCGACTCGTCAACCGAGGCAACACCCTCAACAATTTCACCGTCTCCGGGAATGAACTCACCTGCCGAAACGATTACGAGATCATCCTTCCGCAATTCGGGGGCGGGCACATTTTCCGTCTGGGAACCAGTAAGCACCCGGTGCGCTATCGTCTCGGTCTTCGCTTTGCGCAGGTTGTCAGCTTGCGCCTTTCCCCGGCCCTCAGCCATCGCTTCTGCGAAGTTTGCAAACAGCACCGTAAACCAGAGCCAGAGCGTGATCTGCAACTCAAACAAGGTGTTCGTCACACCCGGAATCGGCGCGATGACTCCTCGAATCAGTTGGAGCGTTGTCAAAACACTGCCAACCTCCACGACAAACATGACGGGATTACCCATCATCTTGCGCGGATTCAGTTTGACGAACGAATCAACAATCGCTCGTTTGACGATTTGTGCATTCCAGATCGCTTGTTGCCTTGATTGAGTAGCCATAGTTTATTTTCCGCCTCAAGCTACATTAATTTTGCAGGTCAGGAAGGTGGACCCTGTCCCCGCTCTGCTCGCCGCACTCATAAACTTTCCCTTAGGCCTAGGTTACATTCCGTCTTGACACTGGCCCCAGGGAGCGGCGGGGACAGGGTCCACCTTCCTGACCTGTAAATTAATGTGGCTTCGAACCTCATCTCAAAACGTTTTTCCTGCCTGCATCAACAGATGCTCAACAATTGGTCCAAGGCTCAGCGCCGGAAAGAAGGTCAATGCCCCGACGATCACGATTACACTTACCAGTAACGTCGTGAACAGTGGTGTTGTAACCGGAAATGTACCAAGTGATGGCGGCACTATTTTCTTGTGCGCCAGGTTTCCCGCAATGGCCAGCATCGGGATAATCATCATGAAGCGTCCGATGAGCATTGCCATGCCGATCGTCGTGTTGTACCAGAGCGTATTGGCGGAAATTCCTGCGAACGCTGAGCCATTGTTGCCTGTCCCTGAAGTGAAGGCATAAAGAATCTCAGAGAGACCATGTGGACCTGCATTGTTTAATTGCGAAGTGCCGAAAGAGGACGACACCACTGAGATGGCTGCTAACACCAGAATGGTCAAGGGAAAGACGAGTACCACCAGCATCGCCATCTTCACGTCGTATGATTCGATCTTCTTGCCCAGGTATTCGGGCGTGCGGCCCACCATCAAACCAGCAATAAAGACCGCAAGCACGACATAGATCAGAACGCCGTACATGCCGGCGCCGACGCCACCAAAGACGACTTCGCTAAGCATGATGTTAGCGAGCGGGACCATGCCTCCCAGCGGCGTGAAGCTGTCGTGCATCGAATTCACTGCGCCACACGATGCGTCCGTTGTCACCGTGGCAAAGACTGCGCTGTTAGCGATGCCGAACCGAACCTCTTTGCCCTCCATGTTGCCGCCTGATTGCATCGCACTGGCAGTTTGGTCAGTTCCAGCGAGCAGCGGATTGCCGCGCGCTTCGGCCCAGTACGCAGTGAGCACGCCCGCTAGAAAAAGTACCGCCATTGCGGCCCAGACCGCCCAGCCGTGTTTCTGCGATCCCGTCATGCGTCCCAGCGTGTAGGTCAGACCGGCAGAGATAGCAAAGATTGAGAACAGCGCGATGAGATTGGTGAAAGGCGTCGGGTTCTCAAGCGGGTGTGCGCTGTTGGCGTTGAAAAACCCGCCTCCGTTTGTTCCCCACTGTTTGATGAATTCCTGCGACGCCAAAGGGCCTTGAGCGATGATCTGATCGGCAACAACCTGAGTCTCCTTAACCGTGGTTCCATCCGCGTTGGTAACGACGTTTCCTTCGGCATCCTTCTTGTCGACTTCTATCGTTTGAGGATCAACGAGTCTCGCAGTGTCATAGGGCTTGAGGTTCTGAATCATGCCCTGCGAGACGAGTACCAGTGCCCCCACAATACAGAAGGGCAGTAATACCCAAAGCGTGGCGCGCGTCATGTCTACCCAGAAGTTGCCGATGGTCTGCATCTCACGCCGCGCGATGCCCCGGATAAAGGCGATGGCGAGGGCGATGCCAGTCGCGGCCGAGACGAAGTTGTGATAAGCGAGACCCGCCATCTGCGTGAGATAGCTCATCGTCACTTCGGGCACATAAGACTGCCAGTTGGTATTGGTTGTAAAAGACGCTGCCGTGTTGAATGAAGAGCCGGTGAAGACCGCCGAGTCGACGCCGGGTAAATGCTGCGGATTAAATGGCAACACACCCTGCAGACGCTGAATCAGGTAAAGCACCAGCATCGATACGACGCTGAACAGGAGCATTGCGGCCGCGTACTCTGTCCAACGCATCTCCCGCGCTTCATCTACGCGCGTTAGACGATAGATGAGCCGCTCTACTGGCCGCAGCACCGGATCAAGAACCGTCTGCTCCCGATTGAAGACGTGCACCATGAACATGCCCAACGGCTTCGTGACGAGCAGAATCAGCACGAAGAAAAACAGAATTTGAAACCAACCGTTAAGAGTCATAGACACCCCAGTAGGCAGTGGCGGGAGGCCCTAGGCCAGGAGCGCTTTTCTCTTTCTGCCTGCTGCCATCTGTCGACTGCCCCTGCTTTTTCAAAACTTCTCCCAGTGGCACAGACTTCAGTCTGTGTATTAAAGGCGACTTCAGACACAACTCACAGACTGAAGTCTGTGCCACTTAAAACTTCTCCGGGCGCAAGAGTGCGTAAGCCAGATAGAAGAGCAATAATGCGGAGGCAACCAGGCTTACGATCGTTTCAATGCTCATTGCCTGCTCCTTACTGCAATTTCTCGCAACCGCGCACGTACGCGAGAGCCAGCACGAAGAAACTTATGGTCAATCCCACAAAGATCAGATCCAGCATTACTCGACTCCTTCAGTTGAAGTTGTAACCTACTTCCAGGAGGAAGAAATGATTTCCGCTTAAGGGACTCTGATTACCAATGGAGTAACCGGCGTACCCGGTTACTTTCGGACTAGGTTTGAAAACACATCCTGGTGTGAAATATCCCGCAGTGTGTTTGCCGGTGAAATAGTCAGCGGCAAACGTCAGTTTGTTGGCGATCGGTTGTTCAAAACCAAATTGAGCTCCGGCGCGATTCGCGGAGCTCACCACATTGCGCGTGAAGTCGTACCCGCCGGCAGTCAAACGTGTTCCGCTTTTGAAGGTCTTAGCGATCTCTGCGTAGACGTAGTTACCAGCGTTGTACGCGCGATTTCGCACAGGGAGGAACAGGTGATTGCCAACGGCTATTGCCAGACCGTTATCCTTACCCTGATACGGTTTCCATTTGATTGTCGGGACCAGAGTGGTGGTGTCCGCGCCTGGCTGAATGTTACCAGTGATATTCAGTCCCACCTCGACGTTACTACCGACTCCCACAACCAGCCGCGGGACAAAGGATGAAAACTCATTGACCTCGCTCGTGTCATTTGGTTTGAAGCTGACATCGAGTTCGAAATAGACCTTGCCGCGGTCGAGAACATCAGTGGTCGGTACATTGAAGATGGTTTGTTGGGCCTGAAGCGCGGCTGGGGCGAGCAGCGCTGCCGCGACGACCGTGGCAATCCCTGCTACTTGAGACCGCCTGGTCCCACATCGTTGAGCTTCTCCTGAGTTCGTGGCAGTTGTTTTGTAGTTAGGACGTTTTGGAATCAGGTTTCTTCGCATCACGCTCCATTAGATCAAGATAGTGGCCACCACAAATCAAAAGCGGTAAAGCAATGATCAAAAGTATGGTTCCCAGTTGATAAAGCCATGGGTGGCCGGTCCCGCCTGGTAACCAACGCGTCGTGAGCACGCAACCGAACAATGCCGCGAGAATTGCGCCAACAAAGCTCACTGAGGCGGCAACCACTTTGAATGACCCAGCGGATTCGGCTCTTTTCCTGCGCATGAGGAAAACTTAGCGCGAGCCTCGTAAGGATGGGTTAAAGAGTTTATAAATAGTTCGTAAGGATTTAGGAGGGGAGGTCAGTGGTCAGTAGTTAGTAGTCAGGCGCCACTCAAATACGGAACCGGGAGCGGTAGCGACCGGATGCTAGGCTCAACAAACTCAAAGAACTCTAAGACGTACATTGAGTGGCACCAACCGACTGAACGCCCCGTCGACCTTTGCAAATCAGGACACTAGTGCGCCAAGTAAAGCTTGGTGTTTCTGACTGGGTGAAAGTCCCAGTCGAGTAAGGACTAACCAACCGCTCGTACCGAGTGTTGCAGCCGTAAGGAGGAGAAGTCAAAAGCC